>JAOTWE010000256.1 GCA_029863065.1 Betaproteobacteria bacterium | reverse complement strand
GGCGCCGGGCGCCAAGAAGTCGCGGCACCGCGTCGGCCGCGGCGTCGGCTCGGGCTGGGGCAAGACCGCGGGGCGCGGGCACAAGGGTCAGCGCGCGCGCTCGGGCGGCTACCACAAGGTCGGCTTCGAAGGCGGCCAGATGCCGCTGCACCGGCGCCTGCCGAAGCGCGGCTTTGCTTCGCCCACGCGCACGCACACCGCGGAAGTGCGCCTGTCGGAATTGCAGGGAATGAAACCCGGCGACATCGATCTCGGCACGCTGAAGGCGCAGGGCATCGTGCCGCGGGAGGCGCGGGCGGCGAAAGTCATCGTCTCCGGCAAGCTCACGCGCAGCGTGACGCTGCGCGGAGTGCTGGCGAGCAAGGGCGCGCGCGCCGCGATCGAGGCCGCCGGCGGCAAGGTCGAAGACGCCGCGCCTGCAGCGCAGCCCGCCGGAGCCTGACGCTTGGCGACCACTCTTCCCATTGCCGGCAAGTCCGGGCGCTACGGCGATCTGAAGCGGCGCCTGCTGTTCATGCTCGGCGCCCTGGTGGTGTTCCGCATCGGCGCGCACATCCCGGTGCCCGGCATCGATCCCAACGTGCTGGCCGACCTGTTCCAGAGCCAGCAGGGCGGCCTTCTCGGCATGTTCAACATGTTCTCGGGCGGCGCGCTGTCGCGCTTCACCATCTTCGCGCTCGGCATCATGCCGTACATCTCCGCCTCGATCATCATGCAGCTGATGACCGCGGTCAACCCGCATCTGGAACAGTTGCGCAAGGAAGGCGAATCGGGACGCCGCAAGATCACCCAGTACACGCGCTATGGCACGGTCGCACTGGCGCTGTTCCAGGCCACCGGCATTTCGGTGGCGCTGGAATCGCAGGCGGGCCTGGTGCTCGACCCCGGGATCATGTTCCGCATCACGACGGTCACGACGCTGGTCACGGGCACCATGTTCCTGATGTGGCTCGGCGAGCAGATCACGGAGCGCGGCCTCGGGAACGGCATCTCGATCATCATCTTCGCGGGCATCGCCGCGGGTCTGCCGAACGCGATCGCCGGCACGCTGGAACTGGTGCGCACCGGCGCCATGCATCCGCTGACCGCGCTGCTGATCGCCGCGGCCGTGCTGCTGGTGACCGCCGTGGTGTGCTTCGTCGAGCGCGGGCAGAGGAAGATCCTCGTCAACTACGCCAAGCGTCAGGTCGGCAACCGCGTCTATGGCGGGCAGAGCTCGCACCTGCCCTTCAAGCTCAACATGGCCGGCGTCATACCGCCGATCTTCGCCTCCTCGCTGATCCTGTTCCCGGCGACGCTGCTGGGCTGGTTCGGCTCGGCCGAGGGCATGCTGTGGCTGCGCGATATCCAGGGTACGCTGACGCCGGGCCAGCCGATCTACGTGCTGCTGTACGCCGGGCTGATCATCTTCTTCTGCTTCTTCTACACGGCGCTGCAGTACAACCCGAAGGAGACGGCGGACAACCTGAAGAAGTCGGGCGCATTCGTGCCCGGCATCCGGCCCGGCGAGCAGACCTCGCGCTACCTGGAGAAGATCCTGACGCGGCTGACGCTGGCCGGGGCGATCTACGTGACGCTGGTGTGCCTGCTGCCGGAATTCCTCATCCTGCGATGGAACGTGCCGTTCTATTTCGGCGGCACCTCGCTGCTCATCATCGTCGTCGTGACGATGGATTTCATGGCGCAGGTGCAGGCCTACGTCATGACGCACCAATACGAGAGCCTGCTGCGCAAGGCGAGCTTCAAGGGCGGTCTGCCCGTTCGCTGACGGCACCGCGACAGACAAGGAGCAGCGACATGAAAGTGATGGCATCGGTGAAAAAGATCTGCCGCAAGTGCAAGATCGTGCGGCGCAAGGGCGTGGTGCGCGTCATCTGCGCGAATCCGCGCCACAAACAGCGGCAGGGTTGATAACGCCTTGACGAAACAGGTATAATTTCAGGTTTCCCGGGACCCTCATGGCACGCATTGCAGGCATCAATATTCCGAATCACCAGCATGCCGACATCGCGCTGACGGCGATCTACGGCGTCGGCCGCGCGCGCGCGCAGGCGCTGTGCGCAGCCGCGGGCGTCGAGCGCAACCGCAAGATCAAGGACCTGAGCGACGCCGAGATGGAGCGCCTGCGCGAGCAGGTCACGCGCCTCACGCTCGAGGGCGACCTGCGGCGCGAGGTTTCGATGTCGATCAAGCGGCTGATGGATCTCGGCTGCTACCGCGGCGTGCGCCACCGCAAGGGTCTGCCGGTTCGCGGACAGCGCACGCGCACCAATGCGCGCACGCGCAAGGGGCCGCGCAAGGCCGCCATCAAGCTGAACGTGCCGGCCGGCAAGGCCGCGTAACCGGAGATCGCGACCATGGCCAGCAGATCCACGCCTTCCCAGCAGCAAATGCAGCAGACTGCGTCCGCGCGCGCGCGCAAGAAGGTCAAGAAGAACGTCGCTGAAGGCGTCGCGCACATCCACGCTTCCTTCAACAACACCATCGTCACCATCACCGACCGCCAGGGCAACGCGCTGGCCTGGGCGACTTCCGGCAACGCCGGCTTCAAGGGCTCGCGCAAGTCGACGCCGTTCGCGGCGCAGGTGGCCGCGGAGCGCGCGGGACGCGCGGCGCAGGAGTGTGGCGTGAAGAACATCGACGTGCGCATCAAGGGCCCGGGGCCCGGCCGCGAGTCCGCGGTGCGCGCGCTTAACGCGATCGGTCTCAAGATCGGCAGCATCGCCGACGTGACCCCGGTTCCGCACAACGGCTGCCGGGCGCCCAAGCGCCGGCGCGTCTGAAAGAAAGAGGCAAGGAGAACGCATGGCCAGAGATCTCGACGCCAAGTGCAGGCAGTGCCGCAGGGAGGGCGAGAAGCTCTTCCTCAAGGGCGAGAAGTGCTTCACCGACCGCTGCGCGGTCGAGCGGCGCGGCTACGCCCCCGGCCAGCACGGGCAGAAGAGCGGCAGCCGCATGTCCGATTTCGGCAAGCAGTTGCGCGAGAAGCAGAAGCTGCGTCGCACCTACGGCGTGCTGGAGCGCCAGTTCCGCAAGACCTACGCCGAAGCGGCACGCTCGAAGGGCGTCACCGGCGAGCGGCTGCTGCAGCTGCTGGAAACGCGCCTCGACAACATCACCTATCGCATGGGATTCGGCGCCTCGCGCACCGAGGCCCGCCAGGTCGTGCGCCACAATGGCATCCACGTCAACGGCAAGCGCGTCAACATTCCGTCGTACCAGGTGCGCCCGGGCGACGTCGTCGAAGTGACCGGCAAGGCGAAGGAGCAGCTGCGCGTCAAGGCGGCGAGCGAAGCCGCCGAGGGCCGCGGCTTCCCCGAGTGGCTCGAGGTCGACGCCAAGGCGCTCAAAGGCACCTTCAAGTCGCTGCCGGCGCGTGCCGACCTGCCCTCCACAGTCAATGAAAGTTTGATCATCGAGTTGTATTCGAAGTAACGGGAAAACACGAACATGCCGCAATCCGGATTTCTCAAGCCGCGCATCGTCGACGTACAGAACCTGTCGCCCTCGCACGCCAAAGTCACGATGGAGCCCTTCGAGCGCGGCTACGGCCACACGCTCGGCAACGCGCTGCGGCGCGTGCTCCTGTCCTCCATGCCGGGCTACGCGCCGACGGAAGTGCAGATCGCCGGCGTCGTGCACGAGTACTCGACCATGGACGGCGTGGGCGAGGACGTGGTCGACATCCTGCTCAATCTCAAGGGCATCGTCTTCCGGCTGCACAACCGCCCGGAGGCGATCCTCAGCCTGAAGAAGAAGGGCGAGGGGCCGGTCACTGCTGCGGACATCGAGCCGTCGCACGACGTCGAGATCGTCAACCCCGAGCATGTCATCGCCCACCTGTCGGCCACCGGCAAGCTGGAGATGCAGATCAAGGTGGAATCGGGGCGCGGCTACGTCCCGGGCAACATGCGCTTCCTGCCGGAAGAGACCAAAGGCATCGGCCGCATCATCCTCGATGCCTCGTTCAGCCCCGTGCGCCGCGTCTCCTATGCCGTGGAATCGGCGCGCGTCGAGCAGCGTACCGATCTCGACAAGCTGATCATGGATATTGAAACCAACGGCTCGATCGAGCCCGAGGAAGCGATCCGCTACGCGGCGCGCGTCCTGGTCGACCAGCTATCGGTGTTCGCGCAGCTCGAAGGCACCGCGCTGCCCACGGAAACGCCTAAGTCG
>JAOTWE010000034.1 GCA_029863065.1 Betaproteobacteria bacterium | reverse complement strand
CTCGAACTGCGTCAGCACGCGATAGACCGTGGCCAGGCCGATGTCGATGCCCTCGGCCATCAGGCTGCGGTACACGTCTTCCGCCGAAAGGTGGCGCACTTTGCTGTTCTCAAACAGCTCCAGCACCTTGCGCCGGGGCAGCGTGGCCTTGAGTCCGATGTCTTTAAGGCTTTGCGCCGAGCTCATCGATTATCATTATATGCCGATGTTCCGCGCGCTCACCTTGCTCCTGGCGCTGCAGCTGACGGGCTGCGGCTGGCTTGCGCCCTATCGCATCGACATCCAGCAGGGCAACTTCGTGTCGCAGGACATGGTGGCGCAGCTGAAGCGCGGCATGACGAAGGATCAGGTGCGCTTCGTTCTCGGCACACCCTTGCTCACCGACATGTTTCATGCCGATCGCTGGGACTACGTCTATCTGCTCGAGCGGCCCGGCGAGCCGCGCGCGCAGCGCCACCTGGCCGTGATCTTCGAGGACGACAGGCTGGCGCGGCTCGACGGCGACATCGAGGCCGCGGCGCGCGCCAAGGAGCCGGCGCAATGAAGGTGGCGGTGGCAGGCGCCGGCGGACGCATGGGCCGCGCGCTGATCGAGGCCGTGCTTGCGGACCGCGAACTCACGCTCGCCGCGGCACTCGATGCCGCGGGCAGCCCGGCCCTCGGGCAGCCGGCGGGCGACCTGACGATCGTCGCCGACCTTGGTCAGCTGGCCGGGGCCGAGGCGCTGATCGATTTCACGCGACCCGAGGGCACGCTTGCGCACCTCGATGCGTGCCTGAAGCACGGCAAGCCCATGGTCATCGGCACCACCGGATTCGCCGCGGCGCAGAAGGCGCGCCTCGCCGAGGGCGCACGCCGCATCCCGATCGTCCTGTCCCCCAATTTCGCCATCGGCGTGAACGTGGTGTTTCGCCTGGCGCAAACCGCCGCGGCGGCCCTGGGGGACGCCTACGACGTGGAGATCGTCGAGGCGCACCATCGCCACAAGGTGGACGCGCCCTCCGGCACGGCGCTCAAGCTTGGTGAGCTGGTGGCGCACGCCCTGGGCCGGGACCTGGGCAAGGTTGCCACGCACGGGCGCGCCGGCGACACTGGCGAGCGGCCTGCCCAGGCCATCGGCTTTCATGCCATTCGCGGCGGCGACATCGTCGGCGAGCACACGGTGATCTTCGCCGGCACCGGCGAGCGGGTGGAGATCACGGTGCGCTCGCAGAGCCGCATGACCTACGCCGCCGGGGCTTTGCGTGCGGCCAAATGGCTGCGCGGCCGTGGCCCCGGGCTGTACGACATGTTCGACGTGCTTGGCCTGAGGTAGCCGGCGCGGTATAATTTGGCGCTCTGACGAGCGGGAGGGGCGCAAGCCTCTTCCGCTTTTTCACATCTACTCCGGGAGTTCCGCTTTGCCAGCGTTCGATTCCGCCGTCCTCGTCCTCGCCGACGGGGCGGTGTTTCGGGGCCGCGGCGCGGGCGCCCCGGGAATCGCCACCGGCGAAGTGGTGTTCAACACGGCGATCACCGGCTACCAGGAAATCCTCACGGATCCCTCCTATTGCGGCCAGATCGTCACCCTCACCTATCCGCACGTTGGCAATACCGGTGTCAACGCCGAGGACGAGGAATCAAACAAGGTGCACGCCGCCGGTCTGGTGGTGCGCGATGTGCCGGCGCTCATGTCGAACTGGCGTGCGCAGCACAGTCTCGGCGACTACCTGGCGGAGCGCGACGTGGTGGCGATCGCCGACATCGACACGCGGCGGCTGACCCGGCTGCTGCGGGAAAAGGGCGCCCAGAGCGGCTGCATCATGACCGGCCAGGTCAGCGTCGACCAGGCGCTCGCGGCGGCGCGCGCTTTTCCGGGTCTGGCGGGCATGGATCTGGCAAAGGAAGTCACCACCCGCGAGCCGTTCGAGTGGCGCGAGGGCGCGTGGGAGCTGGGCAAAGGCTACCGCCGCATCGACGGCGACGCGAAATTCCACGTCGTCGCGTACGATTACGGCATCAAGCGCAACATCCTGCGGCTGCTCGCCGACCGCGGCGCGCGCGTCACGGTGGTGCCGGCGCAGACGCCCGCGCGCGAGGTGCTGCGCATGAGACCCGATGGCGTGTTCCTGTCCAACGGTCCCGGCGATCCGGAGCCCTGCGACTATGCCATCGCGGCGATTGGCGAAATCCTCGACGCGACGCGCGTCCCCGTGTTCGGCATCTGCCTCGGGCACCAGTTGATGGGTCTTGCCTCGGGGGCGAAAACGCTGAAGATGAAATTCGGCCACCACGGCGCGAACCACCCGGTGAAGGACCTCGACACCGGTCGCGTGGTGATCACGAGCCAGAACCACGGCTTCGCCGTCGACCCGGCGAGCTTGCCCGCCAGCCTGCGGCCGACGCACGTATCGCTATTCGACGGCTCGCTGCAGGGGCTGGCGCGCACCGACCGGCCGGCGTTCTGCTTCCAGGGTCACCCCGAGGCGAGCCCGGGGCCGCACGACGTTGGTTATCTGTTCGACCGCTTCGCCGAGATGATGAGCGATGCCCAAGCGCGCTGACCTGCACTCGATCCTCATCATCGGCGCCGGGCCGATCGTCATCGGCCAGGCCTGCGAGTTCGACTACTCCGGCGCGCAGGCCTGCAAGGCGTTGCGCGAAGAGGGCTACCGCGTGGTGCTGGTGAATTCCAATCCGGCCACCATCATGACCGACCCGGAAATGGCGGACGCCACCTACATCGAGCCGATCACCTGGCAGATGGTGGCGCGCATCATCGAGCGCGAGCGCCCCGACGCGCTCCTGCCCACCATGGGCGGGCAGACCGCGCTCAACTGCGCGCTCGACCTGGCGCGCGAAGGCGTGCTGGAGAAGTTCGGCGTGGAAATGATCGGCGCCTCGCGCGAGGCGATCGACAAGGCCGAGGACCGGGAAAAGTTCAAGCGGGCGATGACGCGCATCGGCCTCGCTTCGGCGCGCTCCTCGCTTGCCCACTCGATGGAGGAGGCGCTGCAGGTGCAGGCGAGCCTCGGCTTCCCGGTGGTCATCCGGCCCTCGTTCACGCTCGGCGGCTCGGGCGGCGGCATCGCCTACAACCGGGAGGAGTTCGTCGTCATCTGCGAGCGGGGACTCGAGGCGTCGCCCACCAACGAGCTGCTGATCGAGGAGTCGGTGATCGGCTGGAAAGAGTTCGAGATGGAGGTGGTGCGCGACCGCGCCGACAACTGCATCATCATCTGCTCGATCGAGAACCTCGACCCGATGGGAGTGCACACCGGCGACTCGATCACCGTGGCGCCGGCGCAGACGCTCACCGACAAGGAATACCAGATCATGCGCGACGCCTCGATCGCGGTGCTGCGCGAGATCGGCGTCGATACCGGCGGGTCGAACGTGCAGTTCGCCATCAGCCCGGACGACGGCCGCATGCTGGTGATCGAGATGAATCCGCGCGTGTCGCGCTCCTCGGCGCTCGCTTCGAAGGCCACCGGCTTCCCCATCGCCAAGGTGGCCGCCAAGCTGGCCGTCGGCTACACGCTGGACGAGCTGAAGAACGACATCACCGGCGGCGCGACGCCGGCGTCCTTCGAGCCGACCATCGACTACGTGGTCACCAAGGTGCCGCGTTTTGCCTTCGAAAAATTCCCGCAGGCCAACGATCGCCTCACCACGCAGATGAAGTCGGTCGGCGAAGTGATGGCGATCGGCCGCACGTTCCAGGAGTCGCTGCAAAAGGCCCTGCGCGGCCTGGAAGTCGGCGTCGACGGCCTCAACCAGCGCACGACCGACCGGGAGACGATCGAGCGCGAGCTCGGCGAGCCGGGGCCGGAGCGCATCTGGTTCGTGGGCGATGCGTTCGAGAACGGCTTTACGCTCGAGGAGGTGCAGCGCCTGACGCGCATCGATCCCTGGTTCCTCGCGCAGATCCAGGAGATCGTCGAGCTGGAGATGCGCCTGGACGACCAGAAGCTCGCCGAGATCGACGCCGAAACCCTGCGCCTGCTGAAAAGGAAGGGCTTTTCCGACCGGCGCCTCGCCTACCTGTTCAATACGAGCGAGATGGCGGTGCGCGAGAAGCGCCACAAGCTTGGCATCCGCCCGGTATACAAGCGCGTCGATACCTGCGCCGCCGAATTCGCCACCAACACCGCGTACCTGTACTCGACCTACGAGGAGGAGTGCGAGGCCGAGCCCAGCGCGCGCCGCAAGATCATGGTGCTCGGCGGCGGCCCGAACCGCATCGGCCAGGGCATCGAGTTCGACTACTGCTGCGTGCACGCGGCGCTCGCGCTGCGCGAGGCGGGTTTCGAGACCATCATGGTCAACTGCAACCCGGAGACCGTGTCCACCGACTACGACACCTCCGATCGCCTGTACTTCGAGCCGCTCACCCTCGAGGACGTGCTCGAGATCGTCGACAAGGAAAAGCCCTGGGGCGTGATTGTGCAGTACGGCGGGCAGACGCCGTTGAAATTGGCGCGCGACCTCGCCGCCGCCGGGGTGCCGATCATCGGCACGAGCGCCGATTCGATCGACATCGCCGAGGACCGCGAGCGCTTCCAGAAGCTTCTGGAGAAGCTCAAGCTGCGCCAGCCGCCCAACCGCACGGCGCGCTCGGCGGCAGACGCCGTGAAGCTCGCCGAGCAGATCGGTTACCCGGTGGTCGTGCGGCCGAGCTACGTGCTGGGCGGGCGCGCGATGGAGATCGTGCATCATCAGAGCGATCTCGAGCGCTACATGAAGAGCGCGGTCAAGGTGTCGAACGACGCCCCGGTGCTGCTCGATCGCTACCTGTCCAACGCTATCGAGGTGGACGTGGACTGCATAGCCGATGGCGAAGTCGTGCTGATCGGCGGCATCATGGAGCACGTGGAGCAGGCCGGCGTGCATTCGGGTGACTCGGCCTGCTGCCTGCCCCCGCATTCGCTCGCCCCGGAGCTGGTGCGCGAGCTGCGCGTGCAGACCGAGATGATGGCGCGCGCGCTGCAGGTGCGCGGGCTCATGAATGTGCAGTTCGCCATCCAGGGTGCCGACGTGTACGTGCTCGAAGTGAATCCGCGCGCCTCGCGCACGGTGCCGTTCGTGTCCAAGGCCACAGGCCGGCCGCTCGCCAAGATCGCGGCGCTCGCCATGGCCGGCATCGGTCTCGCCGCGCAGGGGATCAGGGGTACCATCACGCCGCCCTACTACTGCGTGAAGGAAGCGGTGTTCCCGTTCGGCAAGTTTCCGGGCGTCGACACCATTCTCGGGCCCGAAATGAAATCCACCGGCGAAGTGATGGGGGTGGGGGAAACCTTTGGCGAGGCGTTCGTCAAATCGCAGCTTGCCGCCGGCGTCAGGCTGCCCAAGGACGGGCGCGCTTTCATCAGCGTGCGCGACGGCGACAAGCCAGCCGCCGCGGGGGTGGGGCGCGAACTCGCGGCACTGGGCTTCACGGTGCTCGCGACGCGCGGCACCGCGACGGCGCTGGCGGCTGCGGGCGTGGCCGCGACGCCGGTGAACAAGGTGGCGGAGGGTCGGCCGCACATCGTCGACATGATCAAGAACGGCGAGGTGAGCTTCATCGTCAACACGGTGGAGGATACGCGCACGGCAATCTCGGATTCGCGCTCCATCCGCACCACGGCGCTGCAGGCGCGCGTGACCTACTACACCACCATCGCCGGGGCGAAGGCCGCCTGCGCCGGCATGCAGCACCTTTCCCGGCTCGAGCCCTATCGCCTGCAGGACCTGCATGCGAAACTCGGGGCGGTCCCCCTTGCCCGAGCGGTAGCATCCACTTCCTGATGGCCAAGACCCCCATGACCTTACGCGGCGCGGAAAAGCTGCGCGCCGAGTTGCACAGGCTGAAAACCGTCGAGCGTCCGGCCAATTCGAAGGCCATCGCGGAAGCGCGGGCGCACGGCGATCTGTCGGAGAACGCGGAGTACGACGCGGCGCGCAATCAGCAGGGCTTCATCGAAGGACGCATTTCGGAGATCGAGGCAAAGCTCGGCAACGCCAATCTGATCGATCCCAAGCTGCTCGACGCCGACGGGCGCTGCGTGTTCGGCGCCACCGTGGACCTCGAAGAGAAAGGCGTCGGCGCGGTGACCTACCAGATCGTCGGCGAGGACGAGGCCGACATCAAGGCCGGGAGGATCTCGATCTCTTCGCCGATCGCGCGGGCGCTGATCGGGAAGGAGGCCGGCGACCAGGTCGACGTGCATACCCCGGGCGGGGTGAAGCAGTACGAGATCCTGGACGTGCGCTACGAGTAGGTGCCTGCGGATGATGGCGCTCGCCCTGGCGGCCGCGTGCTCGCCGGGGGAAGGCGACGCGCCCTACCTGGAATTTCTCGGCGGCGGCTTCGTCTTCAACTACCGGCTGGCGCAGGCCGAGTACGGCTTCGTCGTGAAGCGCCTGCGTCGAATTCCGGACGGTACGATCCTCGAAGCGGTGCTGGCGAACCCCGGCGGCGGGGAACCTTTCGTTCTGCGCGAGACCGCGGCGTGGGATCGCCTGGAGTACGTGTTCCGGTCGCCGCCCGTGCGCGGCGTCAAGGCCAACCACGACTATCGCGTCGAGGTGCGGCTCATCGACCCCGTGGACCGGCGCGTCCTTGCGACTTACGCGCGGGCTTTCCGCTCGGACGTCGACCAATCGGTGTTGCCCGAGCGCGCGCCGGTGGTCGGGCCCGGGTATCAGCCGGCGCCTCGCTGACTTCGGGCTTCGGGCGGTAGACGACCAGGATCTTGCCGATGTGCTGCACCGGGTGCGCACTTGTACGCTCGCAGATGCTCGCCAGCGCCACTTCGCGCTCGTCGCGGTTGAGCGGCGCGGCGCGGATCTTGATCAATTCATGATGCGTCAGGGCGCGGTCGATCTCGGCGATGACCGCGTCGGTGAGGCCTTTTTCGCCCAGCTGCAGGATGGGGTGGAGCGAATGTGCGCGCGCCTTCAGCAGTTTGCGATCCATGCCGCGAGTATAAGATCGATGACGATGGCCAAATCGAGCAAAGCGTGGCTGCGCCGCCACGTCACCGACGCGTATGTCCGCCAGGCGAAGGAGGCGGGCTACCGCTCGCGCGCGGCGTACAAGCTGCTGGAAATCGACGCCCGGGACCACCTTCTCAGGCCCGGGATGCGCGTGCTCGACCTCGGCGCCGCGCCCGGCGGCTGGTCGCAGGTCGCCGCCGAGAAAGTGAAGCCCGGCGGCACGGTGGTCGCCGTGGACCTGCTGGAGACGAAGCCGATTCATGGCGTGACGATATTCAAGGGCGATTTTCGCGAAGCCGACCTGGAGAGCGCCCTGGGCGGGAAGGCCGACGCGGTGCTTTCGGACATGATGCCCAACATCACTGGCGTACCCTCGGTGGACCAGGCGCGCGCCGCGCAACTGCTGCTGTCGGCGATCGAGCTGTGCCACAGAGTCCTGAAGCCGGAAGGGGTGTTCCTGGTGAAGATGTTCCACGGCGAGGCGTTCGACAAGGTGCTCGACGCGCTGAAATCGTCGTTTCAAACGGTCGCCGTGCGAAAACCGTCGGCCTCCCGCGGCGAGTCCCGGGAGAACTATTTGCTTGCGCGCCGAAGAATTAAGCATTGAACCCGGGCTGCTCGCCGCAATCTACCGTTTGGGCGTAAACTCAACCACTCGCGGCGCTCTGGCCCCCCGAAGGAGCAAGTCCTTGAACAACATGCTTAAAAACCTCGTCATCTGGCTGGTGATCGGCCTCGTGCTGATGACGGTGTTCAACCAGTTCAACACCCGCCAGACGGCGCAGGCGCCGATGGAGTACTCGCAATTCCTGGACGAGGTGAAATCGGGCCGCATCTCCAAGGTGACGATCGAGGGGCGCCAGCTCAAGGCCACGACTCAGGACGGCAAGCGCGTCACGAGCTACTCACCCGGCGACATCTGGCTGGTTTCGGACCTGCTCAAGTACGGGGTCAAGGTCGAAGCCAAGCCCGAGGAGGAGCCCTCGCTCATCATGAACATCTTCGTGTCCTGGTTCCCGATGCTGCTCCTGATCGGCGTGTGGATCTTCTTCATGCGCCAGATGCAGGGCGGCGGGCGCGGCGGCGCGTTCAGCTTCGGCAAGTCGAAGGCTCGGATGCTGGATGAATCGACCAATACCGTCACGTTTGCCGACGTTGCCGGCTGCGAAGAGGCGAAGGAGGAGGTTTCCGAGCTGGTGGACTTCCTGCGCGACCCGTCCAAGTTCCAGAAGCTCGGCGGACGCATTCCGCGCGGCGTGCTGATGGTCGGCAATCCCGGCACCGGCAAGACGCTGCTGGCGCGCGCCATCGCCGGCGAGGCGAAGGTTCCGTTCTTCACCATCTCGGGCTCCGACTTCGTCGAGATGTTCGTCGGCGTGGGCGCGGCGCGCGTGCGCGACATGTTCGAGCAGGCGAAGAAGCACGCCCCCTGCATCGTGTTCATCGACGAGATCGACGCGGTCGGCCGCCAGCGCGGCGCGGGGCTGGGCGGCGGCAACGACGAGCGCGAGCAGACGCTCAACCAGCTGCTCGTCGAAATGGACGGCTTCGAGGCCACTGTGGGCGTGATCGTCATCGCCGCTACCAACCGCCCGGACGTGCTCGACCCTGCGCTAATGCGTCCGGGGCGGTTCGACCGGCAGGTGGTGGTACCGTTGCCCGACATCCGCGGCCGCGAGGAGATCCTCAAGGTGCACATGCGCAAAGTGCCGCTCGCGCCTGACGTCAAGGCCGACATCATCGCCCGCGGCACGCCGGGATTCTCGGGCGCGGATCTCGCCAACCTGGTCAACGAGGCGGCGCTGTTCGCGGCGCGCAAGAACAAGCGGCTCGTCGACATGGACGATTTCGAGATGGCGAAAGACAAGGTCATCATGGGCGCCGAGCGGCGCTCGATGGTGATGCCGGAAGAGGAGCGCAAGAACACCGCCTATCACGAGTCGGGTCATGCGGTGGTGGCGAAGCTGCTGCCCAAGACCGACCCGGTGCACAAGGTGACCATCATTCCGCGCGGCCGCGCGCTCGGCGTGACCATGCAGCTGCCGACCGAGGACCGTTACAGCCAGGACCGGGTGCGGCTGCTCAACACGATCACGGTGTTGTTCGGCGGCCGCATCGCCGAAGAGCTGTTCATGAACCAGATGACCACCGGCGCCTCCAACGATTTCGAGCGCGCGACGGAACTCGCGCGCCGCATGGTGACGCAGTGGGGCATGTCGGACGAGCTCGGGCCGATGGTCTACGGCGAGAACGAGGGCGAAGTGTTCCTCGGTCGCTCGATCACCACGCACAAGAACGTGTCGGAAACGACGCTGCAGAAAGTCGATGCCGAAATCCGCCGCATCATCGACGAGCAGTACAAGCTGGCGCGCAAGCTCATCGAAGCGAACCGCGACAAGGTCGAAGCCATGGCGAAGGCGTTGCTGGAGTGGGAAACTCTCGACTCCGATCAGCTGGATGACATCATGGCCGGCAAGCCGCCGCGGCCGCCCAAGGTGGTCGCTGCCACGACCGCGGCGATGGGCGGCGCCGCCAACGACGGCGCGGCGGGTACCGCCGCACCGGCGTCCCCGGCGGTGTGACGCTTCGCTGCGGCAGATTCTCACTGCCGCTCGATCGGCCGCTCGTCATGGGCGTGGTGAACGTCACGCCCGACTCGTTTTCCGACAGCGGGAAGTTCCGGGATCCCGAGGCTGCGATCTGTCTCGCGCGCGCGATGATCGACGAGGGCGTCGACCTGGTCGACATTGGCGGCGAGTCCAGCCGGCCGGGCGCCGCCGGCGTCGACGAAGCCGAGGAGCTGCGCCGCGTCTTGCCCGTCGTCGAGGCATTGCGCGGCTTCCCGGTCTCGGTGGATACGCGCCGTCCGCGCGTGATGCGCGCGGTGCTGGCCGCCGGCGCCAGCATGATCAACGACATCCAGGCGCTCACCGCGCCCGGCGCGCTGGAGGCGGTGGCCGCAAGCGACTGCGGCGTATGCCTCATGCACAAGAAGGGCGAACCGGAAAACATGCAGGAGGATCCGCGCTACGACGACGTGGTGGCCGAGGTGCGGACCTACTTGGCGGGGCGTATCGCCGCCTGCGAGGCGGCGGGCATTGCGCGCGAGCGCATCGCGGCCGATCCAGGCTTCGGCTTCGGCAAGACCGTCCAGCACAACCTTACGCTGCTCAAGCGCCTTCCCGAGCTGGGCGGCCTGGGTGTGCCCCTGCTCGTCGGCTGGTCGAGGAAGTCTTCGCTGGGACGCATCACGGGGCGCGATACGAGTGAGCGGCTCGCCTCGAGCCTCGCGGCGGCTTTGCTCGCGCTGCTCGGAGGCGCGAGAATGCTGCGCGTGCACGACGTGAAGGAGACGCGCGACGTGGTTCTCGTCTGGGAAGCCTGGCGCAAGGCATGACGCGAAGCTATTTCGGCACTGACGGCGTGCGCGGCACGGTGGGCGAGGCACCCATGACCGCCGACTTCGTGCTGCGGCTGGGCTACGCAGCGGGCAAGGTGCTGGCGGCGCGCGAGGCCGGCGCCGCCGACCGGCCGGCCGTGCTCATCGGCAAGGACACGCGCATCTCCGGCTACATGATCGAGGCGGCGCTCGAGGCGGGCTTTTCCGCCGCGGGGGTGGACGTGCTGCTGTGCGGGCCGCTGCCCACGCCCGGCGTGGCCTACCTCACGCGGGCGCTGCGCCTCGCGGCCGGCGTCGTCATCAGCGCCTCGCACAACCCTTATGGCGACAACGGCATCAAGATCTTCTCCGGCGACGGCTTCAAGCTGGCCGACGCGGTGGAGTCCGAGATCGAGCGCGCGCTCGGCGAGCCGATCGGCTGCAACGCCTCGGCGCACCTGGGGCGCGCGCGGCGCGTGGATGATGCGGGTGGCCGCTACGTGGAGTTCTGCAAGTCGACGTTTCCGGTGCACCTCGACCTGCGCGGCCTGCGCCTGGTGGTGGACTGCGCGCATGGGGCGGCGTACAGCGTCGCGCCGCACGTGTTCCACGAGCTCGGCGCGGACGTGGTGCCGGTCGGCGTCTCGCCCGACGGCTTCAACATCAACGACCTGTTCGGCGCCACTTCGCCCGCACAGCTGCAGGCGGCGGTGCTGCGCCACCAGGCCGATCTCGGCATCGCGCTCGACGGCGACGGCGACCGCCTGATCATGGCGGACGCGCAAGGCGCGCTGTACGACGGCGACCAGCTGCTCTACGCCATCGTCAGGCATCGCGCGATGAAGGAAAAGGTCGCCGGCGTGGCGGGCACGCTGATGACCAACCTCGCGCTCGAGCAGGCATTCCAGCGCCTTGGCGTCGCTTTCGCGCGCGCGCGCGTGGGCGACCGCTACGTGCTGGAGCTGATGCGCGAGAAGGGCTGGCAGCTCGGCGGCGAGAATTCGGGACACATCATCTGCCTTGAGCGCCACACCACGGGCGACGGCATCGTCTCGGCGCTGCAGGTGCTCGCGGCGATGCGTGAGACGCAGAAGACCCTCGGCGAGTTGACCGCGGACCTGGTGATGTTCCCGCAGGTTCTCGTCAATGTGCAGGTGCCGCGAGGCTTCGACTGGAAGAAGGACCGCTCGATCGCCGACGCGCAGGCGGCGGCGGAGAAGTCGCTGGACGGCAAGGGGCGGGTGCTGCTGCGGCCTTCGGGGACCGAACCTCTGGTGCGCGTGATGGTGGAGGGGGAGTCGAGGCAGATTGTCGAAGCGGCGGCGAATTCCATAGCGGCAGCGGTGCGCCGGGCCGTCGCTGGCTGAACGGGGGCTTTTCTCTTGCCTAGCGACACGCGGCTCGACATCTACCGGCCGCTGGTGCAGGCGGGACCCGAGGGCATCGCGGCCGGTCAGGTCGGCGAGAAGCTGGGTCTCGCGCCGGCCGCTTCCTGAGTGAGCCTCTTCGAGCGCTGGCTGTCGCTGTGGGTG
Source organism: Betaproteobacteria bacterium (assembly GCA_029863065.1). Taxonomy (GTDB): domain Bacteria; phylum Pseudomonadota; class Gammaproteobacteria; order Burkholderiales; family SG8-39; genus JAABQT01. Next base: position 5,932 of record JAOTWE010000034.1, on the reverse strand, counting down.
TTTCTGTGCATGGCCGCGGGAGTCGCGCTCGGGCAGTGGATGCCGGCGCCCTTCGAGGCGCTCGGGCGCCTGGAGGTGGCGAGCGTCAACCTCCCGGTGGGCCTGCTCATCTGGGTGATGATCATCCCAATGTTGCTGCGCATCGACTTCACCGCGATGGGGCAGGTGCGGCAGCACTGGCGCGGCATCGGCGTGACGCTCGCCGTCAACTGGCTGGTGAAGCCGTTCTCGATGGCGCTGCTCGGCTGGCTCTTCCTGCGACACGTATTCGCGCCATACCTGCCAGCGGCGCAGATTGACGGCTACGTCGCGGGCCTGATACTGCTCGCGGCCGCGCCGTGCACCGCGATGGTGTTCGTGTGGAGCCGGCTCACGCAGGGCGATCCCTACTTCACGCTGAGCCAGGTGGCGCTGAACGACGCCATCATGATCGTGGCGTTCGCGCCGATCGTGGCGCTGCTCCTCGGCCTCTCGGCGATCGTCGTGCCCTGGGGCACGCTGTTCATCTCGGTGTTGCTGTACATCGTCATCCCGGTTGTGATCGCGCAGCTGTGGCGCACTTTGCTCCTCAAGGACGGCGAGGCGCGTTTGCAGGCGGCGCTCGCCCGCCTGCAGCCGTTCTCGACCAGCGCGCTGCTCGCGACCATCGTTCTGCTGTTCGCGTTCCAGGGCCGGCAGATCCTGGCGCAACCGCTCATCATCGCCATCCTGGCGGTGCCGATCGTGATCCAGGTGTACTTCAATTCAGCGCTCGCCTATTGGCTGAACCGGCGCCTGCGGGTTGCGCACAGCGTGGCAGGCCCGTCGGCGCTGATCGGCGCGAGCAATTTCTTCGAGCTTGCCGTCGCGGCGGCGATCACGCTGTTTGGCTTCGATTCAGGCGCCGCGCTCGCGACCGTGGTGGGCGTGCTGGTCGAGGTGCCGGTGATGCTCTCCGTAGTCGGCATCGTCAACCGGTCGAGGGGCTGGTACGAGCGGGGCGCGGCTTGATCGGGATTCTCGACGGGTCTCCTGTCGAGCCGCTGCCGACTATCCCTTCGCGCGTCTCGGATGCGGGACCGGCACGCGCGTCACTGACGATGCGGGGGGCTCCGGTTGCAGCGTGACGTGATCGATGCCGAATCGCGCGCGCAGAAGCGCTTGCAGCTCGCGAAGCGTGCGCTCCCACCGACTAATGTCGCGCGTGACGATGTGCGCCGAAAGCGCGATGCGGCTGCCGGACAGAGTCCATATGTGCAGGTCGTGGACAGACTCGACGCCCTCCTGCCTTGCCAGTTCCATGCCGATGGCCTGCGCCGAAACGCGCAGCGGAACCCCCTCCATCAGCGCATGCACGCCCTCGCGCAGCAACCGCAGGCTCGAGACGGCGATTAGCGCGCAGATGAACAGCGACGCGATCGCGTCGATAGGCGCCCAGCCAGAGAGGGCGATGACGAGGCCCGACGCAAAGGCGCCGATCGACCCGAGCGTGTCGCCCAGCACATGGAGAGCGGCAGCACGCGCATTCATGTCGTGGCTGTGCGGCGCCAGCCATTTTATGATGCCGAGATTGACCGCAAGACCGGCCAGAGCAATCGCGGCCGCCACTGCGCCCTGGATCTCGCGCGGCTGACCGAGCCTCATGTAGGCCTCGTAGGCGATCGCCGCCCCGATCGCAAGCATCGTGCCGGCGTTGATGATGGCGGCGAATACCTCGGCGCGGCCAAAGCCGTAGGAATGGCGCCGCGAAGGCGGGCGCTTGGCCAGCCAGCCAGCGATCGCGCCCAACATGAGCGCGCCGCCGTCTGTCAGCATGTGGCCGGCGTCCGACACGAGGGCCAGCGACCCGGTCCACCAGCCTCCCAGCGCTTCGAGTGCAGCGAAGGCGAGCGTGAGCACACCGGCATAGCAGAGAACCGAGCGGGCGTCCCTTTGCCGCGGCGCGGGCGGTGGATGCGAATGGGCCATGGCGCGGAAACATTCTAGGGGTTTCAAGGCGGCGCCGACGCCCAAGCCGTCAAGTACAGCTCGCGCGAAGTCACCCGCAGCGGAAGCGGGAGATTGACGCCATGGCGACCTCGGCGCGCTCGATCGTCGCCCAGGCCTGCCTCAATGCCTCGGGCAAGAGACGCTTGGTCGTCTACAGCGCGGGCGGCCGATGAAGACGCACTGAAGAGACTCGATGACATCGGCAAGGCCGGGCAGGGGATTGTGGTGCCGGGGTAGCGGGTCGCGCCGACAAGGGTGGCGACTGGAGGTTGTCACGATCCCGCAACAATCCGGACATAGACTGCGCGGGCGTCATGATCTTCCACATTTCAACCGCTAGAGGAATTCCCCGTATGCGCATCAATGCCTTCAGCAGGATTGCGGCCCTGGCGGCCGCGGCGACGATTTCCGCACCGGCGCTCGCTGTCGACATTACAGGCGCGGGCGCGACCTTCCCCTACCCGATCTACGCCAAATGGGCGGAAGCCTACCGCAAGCAGTCGGGCGTGCGGCTCAATTACCAGTCGATCGGTTCCGGCGGCGGCATCAAGCAGATCACCGCGAAGACGGTCCAGTTCGGCGCTTCGGACAAGCCACTGGATGCAGCAGACCTGAAGAAGTACGGCCTGATGCAGTTTCCCGCGATCATGGGCGGCGTGGTGCCCGTGTACAACATCAAGGGCATCGGCGCTGGCGAAATAACCTTGACGGGAACGATGCTCGCCGACATCTACCTGGGCAAGATCAAGAAGTGGAACGACGCGGCGATCGTCGCTTTCAATGCCGGCGTGCGGCTTTCCGACCAGGCCATCACCGTCGTGCACCGCTCGGACGGCTCGGGCACGACATTCCTGTTTGCGAACTACCTGTCCAAGGTAAGCGACGAGTGGCAGAGCAAGATCGGCGAAGGCACGTCGCTCGGCTGGCCCAGCGGCGTGGGCGGCAAGGGCAACGAAGGCGTGGCCAACTACGTCAGCCGCATCGACGGCGCGATCGGCTACGTCGAATACGCCTACGCGAAGCAGAACAAGCTGGCCACCGCCAAGCTGGTGAATCGCGAGGGCACGACCGTGTCGCCGAACGAGAACTCGTTTAAGTCGGCCGCCGCCGGTGCGGACTGGCGCAAGACGCCCGGCATGGCGGTCCTGCTGACCAACCAGCCGGGCAAGCTCGCCTGGCCGATCACCGGCGCGTCGTTCATCCTGATGCACACGAAACAGCAGAACCCCGAGCGCGGCCGGGAAGTGCTCAAGTTCTTCGACTGGGCCTTCGCCAGCGGCGATCGTATGGCCGCCGAGCTCGATTACGTGCCGATGCCGGAATCCGTTGTTGTGCTGATCAAGTCGGCTTGGAAAGCGCAGATCAAAGACGCCACCGGCAAACCGCTGTACTGATCGACAGGCGAAACTGAAAGGACGGCGGTTGCCGCCCCTTTTCGTTGCGTCGGAGTATTCGAATAGAATCGACGGGTCTTGCGGATGAGCGCCGTGCCCGTTTCGGGTGCCGACTATGGGATTGCGATGACCGTGCAGCGCAATGGCGCGACGCCGCCCCGCAGGGCGGCGAGCGGCCGCTGGAAGGATGCGGCTTTCGCGTGGCTGACCCGGCTGTTCGCGCTCATGGTGTTTAGCATCCTGGCCGCGATCCTGTTTTCCCTGGTGATGGGCAGCACGCAGTCGCTGGACAAGTACGGCATCAGCTTCATCTGGCGCGACGACTGGAATCCGGTGCGCGAGGATTTCGGCGCGCTGGTGCCGATCTACGGCACGCTGATGACCTCCCTCATCGCCATGCTGATCGGCGTGCCGGTGAGCTTCGGCATCGCGCTGTTCCTCACCGAGCTCTCGCCGCTCTGGCTGAAGCGCCCCCTGGGCACCGCGATCGAGTTGCTGGCGGGGATTCCCTCGATCATCTACGGGATGTGGGGGCTGTTCGTGTTCGTGCCCCTGTTCCAGTCGCACATCCAGCCGCTGCTGATCAAGACCCTGGGCAACGTCCCCGTTCTGGGCCTCCTGTTCGAGGGCCCGCCGCTCGGTATCGGCATGCTGACCGCGGGCGTCATCCTGTCGATCATGGTGATTCCGTTCATCACGGCGGTCATGCGCGACGTGTTCGAGCTGGTGCCGCCGCTGCTCAGGGAATCGGCCTACGCGCTGGGCGGTACCACCTGGGAAGTGGTGTGGCGTGTCGTGCTGCCCTATACCCGGATCGGCGTCATCGGCGGCATCATGCTCGGCCTCGGGCGCGCGCTCGGCGAGACCATGGCCGTGACCTTCGTCATCGGCAACGCCCACCGCCTGTCGGCCTCCCTGATGCAGCCGGGCAACAGCATTGCCTCGGCGCTCGCCAACGAGTTCACCGAAGCCGTCGGCGACCTGTACTTCTCGTCGCTGATCGAGCTCGGCCTGATCCTGTTCGTCATCACCTCGATCGTGCTCGGGCTCTCCAAGCTCCTGCTGATGCGTCTGTCGCGGCAGGAAGGCACCAGGACATGAGCGTATGAGCGACATCAGCGCCGACAATCCGCTGTACCGGGTGCGCAAGCGCCGCAACGTGTTGATGCTCGCGGTCTCGGCAGTGGCGCTGAGCTTCGGCTTGTTCTGGCTGGTCTGGATCCTGGCGACGCTGCTCTACGAAGGCGGCACCGCGCTGCTGCGCATTTCGCTCTACTACCAGATGACGCCGCCGCCGGGCGCGGACGGCGGCCTCGCCAACGCCATCGCCGGCAGCCTGCTGATGGTCGGCGCGGGTACGCTCATCGGCACGCCGATCGGCATCCTTGCCGGCACCTATCTCGCGGAATACGGCCGCTCCAACTGGCTGGCAACGGGGACGCGCTTCCTCAATGACGTCCTGTTGTCGGCGCCTTCCATCGTCATCGGCCTTTTCGTGTACTCGGTCTACGTCGCGCAGGTCGGGCACTTTTCGGGCTGGGCGGGGTCGATCGCGCTCGGCCTGCTGGTCGTCCCGGTCGTGGTGCGCACGACCGACGACATGCTCAAGCTGGTACCCGACAGCCTGCGCGAGGCGGCCGCGGCGCTGGGCTGCCCGCAGTGGAAGATGGTCGTCATGGTGACCTATCGCGCGGCGCGCGCCGGCATCCTGACCGGAATCCTGCTCGCCGTGGCGCGCATCAGCGGCGAGACTGCGCCGCTGCTGTTCACTTCGCTCAATAACCAGTTCTGGTCGCTCGACATGAACCGGCCGATGGCCAACTTGCCGGTGGTGATCTTCCAGTTCGCCATGAGCCCCTACGAAGACTGGCAGCGGCTGGCCTGGGGCGGCGCGGCGCTCATCACTCTGGCGGTCCTCGCGCTCAACATCGTCGCCCGCGTCCTGTTCAGGAAGGCAGCTTAGGAGACCCGGCAATGCAAGCCCAATCTCCCGTCCTGCGGCAAGGCGCGAAGCCGAAGTCGAAGATCGAGGTGCGCGGCCTGCAGTTCTACTACGGCGGGTTCCACGCGCTGAAGAACATCACCCTGGACGTGGCGGAGCGCAAGGTCACCGCGTTCATCGGCCCCTCGGGCTGCGGCAAATCGACGATGCTGCGCACCTTCAACAAGATGTACGCCCTGTACCCCGAGCAGCGGGCCGAGGGCCAGATCCTGATGGACGGCGAAAACCTGATCGATTCCAAGCAGGACGTGTCCCTGATCCGCGCCCGGATCGGCATGGTGTTCCAGCGGCCGACGCCGTTTCCGATGTCGATCTACAACAACATCGCCTTCGGCGTACGCCTGTTCGAGAAGCTGATGAAGCGCGACATGGACGAGCGCGTGGAATGGGCCCTGACGCGCGCGGCGCTCTGGGACGAGGTCAAGGACAAGCTGCATCAGAACGGCAACAGCCTGTCCGGTGGCCAGCAGCAGCGCCTGTGCATTGCGCGCTGCATCGCCATCAAGCCCGAAGTGCTGCTGCTGGACGAGCCCTGCTCGGCGCTCGACCCGATCTCCACCGCCAAGGT
>JAOTWE010000255.1 GCA_029863065.1 Betaproteobacteria bacterium | reverse complement strand
CCTCAGGCGTTATCGGCGCGTTCGCCGTGCACGATGTCGATCAGCTTCGCCGCCTGCTGCTCCATGTCGACGACGAAGCCGTCCACCTTGTTCTTGAAGTGGCGGTAGAAGATGAGCGCCGGGATGGCGATGCCGATGCCGACCGCGGTGTTGTAGAGCGCGACGGAGATGCCGTGCGCCAGCTGCTGCGGGTTGGCGCCGCTGGGCGATTGCGAGCCGAAGATCTCGATCATGCCGATCACCGTGCCGAACAGGCCGAGCAGCGGCGCCGCCGTGGCGATAGTACCGAGCGTCGTCAGGAAGCGCTCCAGCTCGTGCGCCACCGTGCGCCCGGCCTCCTCTACCGCCTCCTTCATCACGTAGCGTGAGCTCCTGCGGTTCCTGAGGCCCGCCGCCAGCACCTCGCCCAGCGGCGAGTCCTTGGCGAGCTTGTCGAGGACGTCGTCGTTCACCCCGTGGCGCTGGTACACGGCGAGCACCTGCTCGAGCAGCGTCGGCGGAATGATCTTGCTGCTGCGCAGCGTCACCGCGCGCTCGATGATGAGCGCCACGGCGATGACGGAGGCCAGCAGCAACGGCCAGATGGGCCAGCCTGCAGCTTGGATGATGGCGAACAAGTGGGCGCTCGGCGGTGTTTGGTTTTGTTGTCGGCCCACTTTAGCAAAAACGCGCGGCGCGCGTTATCCACATTTACTGTGGATAAGTTTGTGGATTGTCTTTGCGCAACGCGACGCTTCCCTCCTGAACAGCGTCGCCAGTCTGCGGCGAGTAAATTTTCATCAGTCGTTTCCGGCGCGGAAACAGCAGCTTACGGAATAGAATCGGCGTCCGTGCGGGATCGCGGCGCGCGGCTTTGACGCGCGCCGTTGCTTGTGCATTAGTGTAGACGCATGGACGAAGACATCTTTCGCGCCGGGCCTCCCGTGCTCAGCGTCTCGGCGCTGCTGCGCACCGTGCGCGAGACGCTCGAGCGGCGATTTCCGCTCGCCTGGATCGGCGGCGAGATCTCCAACTTCCGCCCGGCCTCTTCCGGGCACTGGTACTTCACCCTCAAGGACGAAGCGGCGCAGGTGGATTGCGTGATGTTCCGTAGCCGCACTGCAGCATTGGACTGGGAGCCGGCCGAAGGCATGCGCGTGGAGGCCCGTGCCCTGGTGACGCTGTACGAGCCACGTGGGCGCTTCCAGTTGAATGTCGAGCACATGCGGCCTGCGGGTCTCGGGCCGCTGTATGAGCGCTTCCTGAAGCTCAAGGCGCGGCTGGAAAGCGAAGGGCTGTTCGATCCAGCGGCCAAGCGCGAAATTCCGGCGTTCCCAAAGACTATCGGTGTCGTCACTTCCCGACAGGCGGCCGCTTTGCTCGATGTGCTGACGACGCTGCGGCGCCGCAACCCGTCCATAGCGGTGATCGTCTATCCGGTGCCGGTGCAAGGCGAAGCCGCGGCGGCGAAAATCGCGCAGATGCTGGCGATCGCCAACGCGCGCGCCGAATGCGACGTGCTCCTGCTGGTGCGCGGCGGTGGCTCGATCGAGGACCTGTGGCAGTTCAACGAGGAAGCCGTGGCGCGCGCCATCCGCGCCTCGGCGATTCCGGTGGTCGTCGGCGTCGGTCACGAGACCGACGTCACGATCGCCGACTTCGCTGCCGACCGGCGCGCGCCGACGCCGACCGCGGCGGCGGAGATGGTGAGCCCGGCGCGCGACGAGCTGCTCGCGCGCGTCGCCAAGCTCGCGCAGCGCGCGACGCGCGAGGCACTGCGGCGGATCGAGTACGCCATGCAGACGGTGGATGCGCTGGCGCGCCGGCTGGTGCATCCGCGCGAGCGTCTGCGGACGTCGCGGCAGCTGCTCGAGCAGCTGGCGGCGCGGCTCGCATCGGCGGCCGCGCGCCGCCTGGACAATTTCGCGGCGCAGCTCGCGCAATGCCGGGCGGCGCTGGCGAGCCTCAATCCCGGCGCCGTTCTCGAGCGCGGCTACAGCCTGACGCGCAACGCGCGCGGCGAGGTCGTGCAGGACGCGTCGCGCGTCGCCGAGGGCGATCGGCTGACCACGACGCTGGCGAAAGGCTGGCTCGAGAGCGAAGTCCGGAAGAAAAGCCGGTAAGCTCTGCGATCCCGGCATCTGCCGGGAGACTCGTGACGGCAGCTCGGCGGGCGGGGAGGAAGGCGATGAGGGCGACGATCGTTGCGCTTGGGATTGCGCTGCCCGGGCTATCGAGCCCGCACGCCTGCGCTGACGAGTTCGTGTATGAAGTGACCGCGCCGCGCTTCAAGATCACGATACCGAACTTTCCGCCCCTGCGCATGGACCCTCACCCCATGCAAGGCACGCATCCGCACCTGCGGTTCATGGGCGCCGACGGCGCCTTTTCCCTGTCGATCATCACGGCGACGGCCGACGCCGGAATGAGCGCTCTGGAATGCGCGAGCGCCACGGCGCGCTCCCTGGCAGCCCGGCCGAACGTGCCGCCGGCAGCGGAAATCTACAAGGCGCGCCTCAACGACAATACCTTTGTCGCCATCTATACCGCGCGCATGCCCGGGTTCCTGCAATTGCACGCGCATATCCTGTCAGCGGCGGCCGGAACGCATTGCATCGAAGTCCACGCATCGAAGATCGCCGCCTCGCCGGACGACATCGCCCCATGGTTCGAAGGGTTCGCGTAGGCGAGGATCGACAGCCCATAGCCGCGCGCCCCGCGCCCAACCGCATGCTGCAGGCATTGAACGCCTTTCTTGCAACGCGAACGCGAACGCAGCTTGCTGCGGGTGCGCTGCTCCTGGTCGCGGCCATCGGCGCGGCCGATCACTTCACGGGATTCGAGCTGTCGCTCTCCGTTTTCTACCTGATTCCCGTGGCGGCCTGCGCCTGGTATGCGGGTGCGCGAATGGGCATTGCCGCCTGCTTCGTCTGCGCCATGACCTGGCTTCTGGCCGATTTCAGTTCGGGGCACCCGTACTCGCACGCCGCCCTGCCGTTCTGGAATGCCGGCGTTCGGCTTGGCTTTTTCGCCATCGTCGCCCATCTTCTCGTGCGCCTGCACGGCACGCTGGTGCTCCAGGAATCGCTGGCGCAGCACGATAGCCTGACCGGCATCCTGAACGCGCGCAGCTTCCGGCAGACATACGAAGCGCATGCCCCGCTCGCGATCCGCCACCGTCGCCCGGTTACCCTCGCCTACATCGACCTGGATGGTTTCAAGGGCATCAACGACAGCCTCGGACACCGCGTTGGCGACGAGGTGCTGAACGCAGTAGCGGCGGAGCTGGCCAGACGGCTGCGCACGTCCGACGCCGTCGGCCGCCTGGGCGGCGACGAATTCGCCCTCCTCCTGCCGGAGACCGACCTGGCCGGCGCGCGGTCGTTGTTCGCCGATATTCGCGAGCGCCTGCTCGCGCTAAGCGCGCAATACCGCTGGCCGCTCGGCTTCAGCATCGGCGTGGCGGTATTCCACGCCCCGCCGCAGACCGCCGAAGAGGCAATCAGCTGCGCCGACGCGCTGATGTACAAGGTCAAGCGCGCGGGCAGGAACGGCATCCTCTGCGAGGAGTATTCCGGCGCTTCGACCGGAACGCCCGGACTGCTCTCGCCCTAGCGCGCCTTCAGCAGCCGCGAGGCCTTCGCCACGTCCTTCGCCTTCACCCAGAACATGGCGCCGTAGCGGCGCTTGCCGGCGGTCACCGCCTGCAGCGAGACGAGATTGATCTTCGCCTTGGCGAGCTTGCCGAGAATCTGCGTGAGCGCGCCGATGCGATCGTCGCCCTGGACCAGGAACACGGTCTTGCGCGCCGAGAGCTTCAGCTTCGACTTGCGCGCCGCCTTGGCGAACTTGGCGCTGTCCTGCGGAATGAAATCCACCTGCGCGCCGCCGTCTTGCGGAAAGCCGGTGAACGCCAGCAGGTTGACCTTCGCCGCCTTGAGCGCGGCGAGCAGTTGCGCGCCCGAACCGGGACGCTGCGACACCTTGGTGGAGTAGTAGGAAGCTTTGCGCACGGCCATCGATTCCTCCTTGATTGGGGTTTGCGGCCCTATAATTCTGCGCTTCTCATGGGCCATAGGCTATCGAAAATCACGACCCGCACGGGCGATGCGGGCGACACCGGCCTCGGCGACGGCGCGCGCGTGGCGAAGGACAGCCCGCGCATCCAGGCGCTCGGCGACATCGACGAGCTCAATTCCTGCCTCG
>JAOTWE010000253.1 GCA_029863065.1 Betaproteobacteria bacterium | reverse complement strand
CCAGTCGGAGATGACGGCGTTCGCGGATCTGGTGCTCCCCGACACCACCTACCTCGAGCGCCACGACGTGATGTCGATGCTCGACCGGCCGATCTCGGAATTCGACGCGCCGATGGATGCGGTGCGCGTGCCCGTGCTGCCGCCCAAGGGCGAGTGCAAGCCGTTCCAGGAAGTGCTCATCGAGCTCGGCAGCCGCCTCAAGCTGCCCGCCTTCGTGGACGCGCAGGGCGCGCGCAAGTACCGGGACTACCCGGATTTCATCGTGCGCCACGAGACCGAGCCCGGCTCGGGCATCGGCTTTCTCGCCGGCTGGCGCGGCGCCGACGGCACGAAAGCGCTGCTAGGCGAGCCGAACCCCGCGCAGTGGGAGATGTACGCGAAGAACAACTGTGTGTTCAGGCACGAGCTGCCGCCCTCCTACCGCTACATGCGCAACTGGAACCGCGGCTACATGGAATGGGCGCAGCGCGCGCGCCTGCGGCGCTGGGGCGATCCGATCCTCGTGCACCTTTACTCGGAAGTGCTGCAGCGCTTTCGCCTCGCCGCGCAAGGCAAGTGGCCCGGCCGGCGCCCGCCGCAGCGGCTGGCCAAGCGCATCGAGACGCACTTCGACCCGCTGCCCTTCTACAGCCAGCCGCTCGAGGTGCAGGCCACCGACCTCGAAAAGTACCCGCTCGCCGCGATCACGCAGCGGCCGATGGCCATGTATCACTCCTGGGACTCGCAGAACGCGTGGCTGCGGCAGATCCACACGCACAACCACCTGTTCGTCAATCCGCGCACCGCGAGCGCGCAGGGCATCGGCGACGGGGCCTGGCTGTGGGTCGAATCGCAGTGGGGGCGCGTGCGCTGCATGGGCCGCTACAGCGAAGCGGTGGAGCCAGGGACCGTCTGGACCTGGAACGCGATCGGCAAATCCCCGGGCGCATGGGGCCTCGCGCCCGACGCCAACGAGTTCACGCGGGGATTCATCCTGAACTCGCTGATCTCCGACCGCCTGCCGGGCGACACGTCGAATTCCGATCCGGTCACAGGGCAAGCGGGCTGGTACGACGTACGCGTGAGGATTTCCCCCGCATGACGACGAAACAACTCGCGCTGGTCATCGATCTCAACGTCTGCGTGGGCTGCCACGCCTGCGTGACCAGCTGCAAGGGCTGGAACAACGACGGCGCGGCCGGGCCGCTCTCGGATCAGAACCCGTACGGCGCCGATCCCACGGGCACCTTCTTCAACCGCGTGCAGACCTTCGAGGTGGGCGAGTTCCCCAATACCGAGACGGTGCATTTCCCCAAATCCTGTCTGCACTGCGAGGACCCGCCGTGCGTGCCGGTGTGCCCGACCGGCGCGAGCTACAAGCGCGCCGAGGACGGCATCGTGCTCGTCGACTACGACAAGTGCATCGGCTGCAAGTACTGCTCATGGGCTTGCCCGTACGGCGCGCGCGAGGTGGACCAGGAGCAGAAGGTGATGAAGAAGTGCACGCTGTGCGTCGACCGCATCTACGACCCGAAGCTCCCGGAAGCCGAGCGCAAGCCCGCGTGCGTGCTCGCCTGCCCGACGAGCGCGCGCCTGTTCGGCGACATCCACGACCCGGCGTCGGACGCCTCGCGCGCGATCCGCGAGCAGGGCGGCTATGCGCTGATGCCCGAGTGGGGCACGCACCCGGCCAATCATTACCTGCCGCGGCGCAAGACCGAGAAGCGCCTGCATCCGGACGAGCTCGAGCGCCATGACAATCCGCTCAAGGTCGACGGCCTGCTGCCACGGCCGGCGCCGGACGAGCCGGCGCTCGACGACGTGACGAGCTGGTAAGCCATGCGCCCCGCCTGGTCGGTGCTCCTGCTCACCACGCTGATCGGCGCGGGGCAGGGGCTGTTTCTCGCGTTGTTCGGGGCCGAGGTCTTCGGCATGGGCGGATCCACCCTGTTCGTGCCGGGCGCCGCAGCGGCGCTCGCGCTGCTGGGCGCCGGCCTGGTCGCCTCGTTCTTCCATCTCGGGCGCCCCGAGCGGGCGTGGCGCTCGGCGGCCAAGTGGCGCACGTCCTGGCTGTCGCGCGAGGTGATCGTGCTGCCCGCGTTCATGGCAGTCGTGTTGGCGTGGGGCGTGGCGCACAAGCTGGGCGAGCCGACGCTCGCGCTGGGCACTGCCGGGGTCGTGCTCGCCCTGGCACTTTTCGTCTGCACGGGAATGATCTACGCCTGCCTGCCTTTCCTGCAGGAGTGGCGCACGCCGCTCACCATCGTCAACTTTGCGCTGCTCGGCAGCGCTTCGGGCCTCACGGCGGCGGCGGCGCTTGCCGCCTGGCTGCACGCGCCGCTTGCGCGGCCCTTCGTCGCCGCGGCGCTCGCCGTGGGCGCGCTCGCCTACCTCGGGCGCCTCGCCGCGCTCGCGCGCAACACGCGCCTGCGCCCGAAGTCCACGCTCGCCACCGCCATCGGCGTCAAGCACCCGCGCATTGTGCAGATCGCGCAAGGCGCGATGGGCGGGTCGTTCAATACGCGCGAATTCTTCCACCGCCGGCCGCGCGAAGCGGTGCGCGCCGTGCGCTGGGCGCTGCTGGTGCTGGTGTTTCCAGTGCCGGCGCTCGTGTTGCTGAGCGGCAAGTATTCGGCGCCGGTGCTCGGCGCCGCCTTTATCCTGCAGTACGCGGGGCTGCTCGCCGAGCGCTGGTACTTCTTCGCCGAGGCGAAGCACCCGCAGAACCTTTACTACCAGGCGATCGCCTGAACGAGGAGGAGAGCATGGCTGACTCGCACCCCGTCGTAACGCATTCGAAGCGCGCGAAATTCGACGACGTGCGCGACGACCTGAAGTTCGCCATAGAGGCGAAGGGACTGGTGATCGACTACCAGTCGTTCATCAACCGGATGCTGGAGCGCACCGGCAGGGACGTGGGCTCGGCGCGAAGGATCTACGCGCAGGCGCAGGCGTTCGTGTTCTGCAGCGCCGCGCTCTCCCGCAAGACGATGGAAGCCGACCCCGCGAACATCGCGTTCTGTCCCTACAGCATGGTGGTCTACGAGGCCGCGCAAGACCTCGGCACGGTGCACGTGGCCTACCGGCGGCCGTGGCGCGCCGACGGCTCCGCAGCGTCGAAAGCGGCGCTCCGCGAGGTCGAGTTGCTCCTCGACGCCATCGCGCGCGAGGCCGTCGGGCGGGGCTAGCTCGCGAAGATCAGGGCCTGATGTAAGCCCAGCCCTCGCCCTGGCGCTTCATGATGTGCACGACGCCAGCGTCGACGTAGCTGATCCCGCTGTACATGTCGGCTTTCGTCGTCTTGGTGTTGCGCATGGTGTTCTCGCAGGCCAGCAGACCGACGCTGTTGTCGAGCGCCTGCGCGAGGCGCGGAGCGACCTTCGAGTCGGACTTCAGCATGCCAAGGCCCGGGCCGTAGGCCACGATCTCGACGTCGACCTTGTCCTTGCCCAGATCCTGCTGAACGTTACGCGCGTTGTTGAGCGCAAGATTCCATTTCGCCGGATCGTTGTCGCTCACCTGGATCACCACCCGGTGGCGCTCGGATTTCTGCGCGTGGGCCTGAGCGGGCAACAGGACGGCGGATACGGCGAGCAGCAGCGCAGCGAACGTCGAAATTGCGGCAGTCGGCTTCATCAAGTTCCTCCTTGTGGGCACCACATGATGCTGAATTCGGACAGTCCCCCGAGCCAATTGTACTTATCGGGAGATCAGTTCAATAGTTGATCTGCCGCCTCGCCGAGCGTCGCGACGACGCCATCGGAATCGAGGTCGCGCACGTCGCGGCCTTCGCTGTAGCCGTAGGAAACCAGGATCACGCGGCAACCGGCCGCGCGCGCGCCTTCGGCGTCGTTCGCCGAGTCGCCGATCACGACGGCTTCGCCGGGTTCCACCTGAAGCACCCGGCAGGCGTGCAGGAAAGGCTCCGGATGGGGCTTGCGCTGGCCGACCTGGTCGCTCGTCACCACGGCGTCGAGCAGCGGTGCGAGGCCCGTCTTTTCGAGAAGCGGCGCGGTGAAGGCGCTCGCCTTGTTCGTCACGCAAGCGAGCCTGAGCGACGCCGCGCGCATCCTTTCCAGCGCCTCGATGACGCCGGGAAACGGTCGGCTCGCGCGCCCGTTCAGCCGCGCGTAGTGCTTGCCGAAGCCCCGCAGCGCAGGCTCGATGCGCTCGCACGGCAGGGGCAGGCCGGTGGCGACCAGGGAACGCTCTACGAGATGCGTGATG
>JAOTWE010000252.1 GCA_029863065.1 Betaproteobacteria bacterium | reverse complement strand
TTGTTGCCGTAATACTTGAGCGGATCGGCCACCGACTCGGGCACGACGATGCTGCCCGCGAAATGCAGCGCCGCGCCGACCTCGTGCTCCTCGATCAGCGCGCCGACCAAGGCCTTGTCACCGGCATTGCCGACGACCAGCGTCGCCTCCGGCGCCACTGCCCAGCGATGCCCGGTCGAGAGGTCGTCGAGCACCACCACGCGATAGCCCGCTGCGACGAGCTGCCGCACGGTGTGCGAGCCGATGTAGCCCGCGCCGCCAGTGACGAGTACCACGCCAGTCATATTAAGTCCGTGATTGTATGGGAAAATCGACGCCCTGCCGATGCCGACGTTCTCCCTTCTGGTGCCAACGTGGAACAACCTCGCGCACCTGCGCCTGTTCGTCGAGAGTCTGCGCCGGCACTCCGCGCGCGAGCACCAGCTCATCGTGCACGTCAACGACGGCAGCGACGGCACGCGCGAGTGGCTGCGCGCCGAGGGCATCGAGCATACGGCGAGCGAGGCCAACATCGGCATCTGCCACGCGGTCAATCTCGCCGGCGAGAAGGCGCGTGGCGATTACGTGCTGTACCTCAACGACGACATGGTTCTCGCGCCCGGCTGGGACACGGCGCTCGAGCGCGCGCTCGAGCGCGTCAAGCGGCACGAGCTGTTCATGCTCTCGGGCACGATGATCGAGCCCGCGGCGAGCGGCAACGCCTGCGTGGTGGTGCACGACTTCGGCCGCGACCCAGCGCGCTTCGATCTCGAGCGCTTCGCGCGCGAGGCGCCGCGGCTCGCGCGCGCCGACTGGCTCGGCGCCACCTGGCCGCCCACGCTCGTGCCGCGCACGCTCTGGCACCAAGTCGGCGGCTACAGCGTCGAGTTCTCGCCCGGCATGGGCAGTGACAACGATTTCTCGATGAAGCTCTGGCACGCGGGCTGCCGCGTGTTCCTTGGCGTGGGCGACAGCCTCGTCTACCACTTCTCCGAGACCTCGACGCGCCGCATCCGCAAGAACGACGGCCGGCGCCAGTTCTTCATGAAGTGGGGCATGACACAGTCGGAATTCGACCGCTATTACCTGCGACGCGGTCAGCCGGTGCCCGCCGATCCGCTGCTCGCGGAACCGCAGCCCTCCTGGGGGCTGCGCTGGCAGGCGCTCAAGAGCGGGCTG
This sequence comes from Betaproteobacteria bacterium, assembly GCA_029863065.1. Taxonomy (GTDB): domain Bacteria; phylum Pseudomonadota; class Gammaproteobacteria; order Burkholderiales; family SG8-39; genus JAABQT01. Next base: position 3,056 of record JAOTWE010000252.1, on the reverse strand, counting down.
AAGCGCCGCTTCGGCTGAGCGCGGCGCGCGCCGCATCGATGACGCGCGCGGCGCTCATGCGGTCGAGGCAGTCGCTGCGGCTCTCGCGGTGCTTCTCGCAGCCTTCCTCCTGGCAGGGCACGCAAGGCAGCGACGGCTCCTGCAGGAGCGCGACGTTGCCTCGCACCTGCAGCGCAAGCACCTTTTCGTAGGGCTGCTCGAGTCCAATTTTCGGCAGCGGCCCCCAGAGGCGCGGATCGGTGGGTCCGAAGAGCGCCACTGTGGGCGTGGCGCAGGCCGCGGCGAGGTGCGTGGTCGCCGTGTCGGGGCCCACGAAAAGCGCCGCGCGGCGCAGCAGATCCGCCGTTTGCGCGAAGCGCAGCCGGCCGCAGACGTCGACCACCGGCGTCTTGACCCCTGCCAGCACTTCGCGCACGTAGGCGCGCTCGTCCTCCGCCGGTCCGCCGGTAATCACCACTCGCAGGCCTTCGCCATGCAGCCACGCCATCAGCGCGTGCCAGCCCAGCGTGTTCCAGCGCTTGTAACGAAAGCGCGGCGCCAGATGCAGGACCGCGAAGCGCTCGCGCTCCACGTCGAACCCCAGCACGTCGCGCCAGGCGATGGCGGGCATCTCGGCGCTCGGTGCGACGACCTCCGGCTTCCAGGCGATGCCCATGACTTCGGCGAGCTTCCGGTAACCGACAGGCCGTGGTAGATCGCGCGGCGAAACCACGCTGTGCGCAAGCGAGAGCCGCTTCCACCAGCTCTTGTCCCGTTCCGCCGGCACCAGGCCGACGCGGTGCTTGCCCGCGACCCAGCCAACCACGTGTGGGCGGTCAGCGGTTTCCGCGACCACCGCGAGGTCATACCTGCGCCAAAGCTGCCGCCACAACCTGAGCTCCTCGCCACGCTCAGTGGCAATTACCCGGCGCAGGTCGGCATTGCCCTCGAGCACGCCCTCGGTACCCGCGAACACCAGCGCGTCAATGTCGGCGAGCGGGTAGGCGCTGCGCAGCGAACGAATGAGCGGCGTGGTGAGCAGCACGTCGCCCATGAAGCGCAGAGAAATGACGAGAATCGTGCGGGCATCCGGCACGCTAAGTCCCGAGCGCCCGCAAGTACGCGCGGATGCGCCTGGCGTTGGCGCCCGCGTCGCCGACGCCGACGCGCGAGACCGAGCGCAGGTCGACGCGGCTGCCGGCGCCATCCGCTTCCACCCGGATCACCACGTCGTCCCTGAAGCCGAACCAGAACGTGGTGTCGGTGGCCTCGATGCGGCCGGTCGCGGCATCCGCCGCCACGATCTCCCAGCCCATGTCGCGTGCAGCCTGCTGCGCACGGTTGAACGCGGCCGGGGGCGCGATGTCCATGCGGTGCGTGCGCAGGTCGGGATAGGCGCCGATCTGGGCCCGCGCCGCGTCTGGTCCACCGTAGGCGGCCGGGTTCGGGGCGCCGGCGCGCAACGGCAGGATCGCGACGAATTGCGGCGGCCGCACGGTGTCGGTGGTGATGTCGTGGATCGGCGGTACCGAGCGGGCGTACCGCAAGGCGTTCCACGGCACGAACGCTACGCCCAACCCCAGCGCGAGCGCCGCCAGCAGCCCCGCGAGCCCCCCGCGTCGCGTGCGCGGCAGCAGCAGCATCACCACCGCCAGAGCCACTGCGGCAAGTCCGGCGAACGCGGCCCAGCGCATCAGCTGAAAGCCGGTGCCGAATTCCCATAGATGCAGGCGCGTACCCGGCCCCGCGCCCGATAACAGCAGGGCCGCGATGACGCTGAGCAGGAGGGGAAAGTGCGCGGGTTTCGTGGTGGCCCCGGCCAATCAGTCAACCCTGAATTCCGCGGCGAAGCTCAGCGTGCGCCCCGGCAGCGGGTAGACGTTGTACTTGTCGGGCGTGAAATTGCTGCGCACCGCGTAAGTGTAGTACCGCTCGTCGAGCACATTGTTGAGCGCGAGCGCGAAACGGCCCCAGCCGAACTCGCGCGCGAGCTTCAGGTCGAGCACGCCGTAGGCCGGGATCTTCACCCCGAGAGAATTCGGCTCGTCGTTGTCCATGAATTGCGAGCTCACCGCCGTCAGCGCGCCCGAGAGACGGGTACGCGCGCCCAGGTCCCAGGCGCAGCCGAGGTTCAGCTTGTGCTCGGGGACCAAGGGCACGCGCTTGCCGGCGGTATTCACGTTCGTGCCGAAGAACGCGTTGCCGGGCAGCACGCCACCGCGAAAGCGCGCATCGGTGTAGGTGTAGCCGGCACTCAGGCGCAGGCGGTGCGTAGCCCGCCACGAGGATTCCATTTCGATCCCGCGCCGGCGCGTCGGCGGCAGATTGGAGTTGCCGATGCCAGCGGAGAACGGGTCCAGGTGGATCTCATCCGTGATGTCGGAGTGGAACAGCGTGGCGCGCGCAGATACCGCCTGGGCGCGCCACTCTGCGCCGCTCTCGAGGGTGCGTGCATGCTGCGGGCGCAGGATCTGGAATTGGGCGTTGAACGCCGCATCGCTCTCGTAGATTTCCTCGGCATTCACGAAGCGGTAACTGCGCCCGGCGCGGGCGAACCAGACCCAGGCTGCGGACAGTTCCTGGCGCCAACCCGCTTCCCAGGCATGCTGGCGCTGCCTTTCGCTCACCGCGGGCGCCTGCGAGCCGAAGCCCGGAAATCCGGGAGAGCTCGCATCGAATGCGTCGCGCGCGCGGTACTTCACTCGCTCCTCGCGCCAGCCGAGCGTGAGGAGGCTTTCCGCGGACAGCTGCATCGCGTCCTGCACGTAGAGCGCGAAGGCGTCCTGGTTCACGCGCACGCGGTTTACGGGCTGCACGAGATTCTCGGGCCGGTCCGCGCGGCGCGAATCGTAGCGCCAGGCGTTGCCGTCGGCGCCCAGCGTGAGGCGGTGGGGCACGCCGGCAATCTGCAGCGGAATGCGCGCCCGCGGTCCGATGGAGCCCCATTGCAGGCGGTCGTCGCGTGCCACCGGTCCTTGCTGGTCGAAGTACGAGCGCTGCTCCTTATCGCGCCAGTCCAGCCCCAGCGTCAGCTCGGCGTCGCCGACGCGATGGGCGAAGGTCGCTCCAGCGCGGTT
>JAOTWE010000251.1 GCA_029863065.1 Betaproteobacteria bacterium | reverse complement strand
CAAGGCGCCCAAGACCGTGGAGAACTTCCTGCAGTACGTGAAGGACGGGCACTACGACGGCACGCTGTTCCACCGCGTGATCCCGGGATTCATGATTCAGGGTGGCGGCTTCGAGGCGAACTTCCGGCAAAAGCCGACGCGCGCGCCGGTGCGCAACGAGGCGCAGGCGGCCATCAAGGCCGGCCTGAAGAACGCGGCCGGCACGATCGCCATGGCGCGCACGTCGGATCCCGATTCCGCGACCGCGCAATTCTTCATCAACGTCAATGACAACACCTTTCTCAACTGGGGCGATGCGCGCAGCGACGGCCACGGTTACGTGGTGTTCGGCAAGGTCGTGTCCGGGATGGACGTGGTGACCAAGATCGCAAGATCGCCGACCGGAGCCGGCGGTCCCTTCCGCAGCGACGTCCCGCGCGAGGCGGTGGTCGTCCAGTCGGCCACCGTGCTCGCCAAGTAGTCCGGCGGCGTGCCCGCCACGCTGTTCGTTTCGGACCTGCATCTCTCGGGCGAGCGCCCGGAAATCGGCGAGCGGTTCTTCGAGTTTCTGCGCACGCAGGCGTCGCGGGCGGCGGCGCTCTACGTCCTGGGCGACCTGTTCGAGTACTGGATCGGCGACGAAGAGCTCGATGCGGCGGACGGCGACCCGTTGGCGCGCCGAGTCGCCGAAGCCCTCGGCGAGGTTTCGCGGCGCGGCGTCAGCGTCGCGTTCATGCACGGCAACCGCGACTTTCTCATCGGCCGGCGCTTCAGCGACGCCTGCGGCGCGCGCCTGCTCGCCGATCCGTCGGTGGAAAACGTCGCCGGCGTGCGCACGCTGATGATGCACGGCGACACGCTGTGCACCGAGGATCACGACTACCAGGCATGGCGTCGCACCGCGCGCTCGCGCGCCTGGCAGCAGGAGTTCCTGGCGAAATCGCTCGCCGAGCGCCGCAGCACGCTGCAGGCCCTGCGCGAAAAGAGCAGGGAAGTCGTCGGCGCGAAGCCCGCCGAAATCATGGACGTGAGCGAGCCGGCGGTGCGCGAGGCGCTGCGCATGCACGGCTTGACGCGTCTGGTGCACGGGCATACGCACCGTCCGGCACGGCACGTTCTCGAGGTGGACGGCCGGAGCTGCGAGCGCTGGGTGCTGCCCGACTGGTACGAGCGCGGCGGCTACCTCGCCATCGACGACACGGGTCCGCGGCTGGTCAGCTTCTGAGCGCGTCGCGCTAGCCGAGGCCGCGCTTCAGGTCGGCTTTCAGGTCCTCGACGGCTTCCAATCCCACCGCCAGCCGGATCAAGCCGTCGCCGATGCCGGCGGCAGCGCGCGCCTCGGGGGTCAGGCGCCCGTGGGTAGTGGTCGCCGGATGCGTGATGGTCGTCTTGACGTCGCCCAGGTTGCCGGTGATCGAGATGAGCTTCGTCGCGTCGATGACCTTCCAGGCCGCTTCCTTGCCGCCCTTCACGTCGAACGACACGATCGCGCCGCCAGCACGCTGCTGACGCTGCGCCAGCGCGCGCTGCGGGTGGCTCGGCAGGCCCGGATAGTAGACCCGCGCCACCTGCGGATGGCGTTCGAGCCATGCCGCGACCGCAAGCGCCCGCTCCGACTGCGCCAGCATGCGGATCTCAAGCGTCTCCATGCCCTTGAGGATGACCCAGGCGTTGAAGGGCGAGATCGACGGGCCGGCGGTGCGCAGGAACCCCACCAGGCTGTCCATGACGGCTCCCTTGGCGCCGGCGACCGCGCCGCCGAGCACCCGGCCCTGGCCGTCCAGATACTTGGTGGCCGAATGAATCACCAGGTCCGCACCGAGCGCCAGCGGTCGCTGCAGCACCGGTGTGCACAGGCAATTGTCCACGGCGAGCGTCGCGCCCGCCTGCTTCGCGACCGCGGCAATGGCGGCGATGTCGGCGACCTCGCCCAGGGGATTGGAAGGCGATTCGAGGAAAAAGAGCCGCGTGTTCGGCCGCACGGCCCGCTGCCACTGCTCGATCCGCGTGAGCGGCACGAAGGTGGTCTCGATGCCGAACTTCGACAGCAGCGTCGAAAAGAGCTGAATCGTCGCGCCGAAAATCGCGTTCGAGGAAACGACATGGTCGCCCGCCTTCAGCAGCACCATCGCGGTAGCGAGGATTGCCGACATGCCCGAGGCCGTCGCCACGCACGCCTGCGCGCCCTCGAGCGCTGCGAGACGCTCCTGCATCATCGTCACGGTCGGATTGGTGTAGCGCGAGTAGACGTAGCCGTCGCCGCCGCCGGCGAAGCCCGCGGCGGCCTGGGCCGCATTCTCGAACACGTAGCTCGAGGTGAGGAACAGGGCCTCGGAATGTTCCTGGAACCCGGTGCGGCGCTGGCCGGCGCGCACCCCAAGAGTTGCAAGCTCGAACGTGTCTGTCATGGTCCTCGTCCTTGCCTGCGGGCGCCGCAACAAAAAAACCCGGCCAAGCGGACCGGGTTTCGTCGGCACGCTTTAGCTGTATTTGTAATGCGCCCGCAAGCTGTGGCTCAAATCGGCGCGAACCGGACTATAGCAAATTCATTGGGCCGTGACCAGATTGAGGTCGAGCTGGGCGCCTTCGGCGTCGTCGCCCGAATCGCGCGCCGCGTCGCGCCGCACCTCGATGGCGTGCAGGTAGTCGCTGGTGACGTCGCCAGTGATGTAGTGCCCGTCGAAGCACGAGGTCTCGAACGTCTTCAGCTTGGGATTCACCTGGCGCACGGCGTCCTGGAGAGCCCCCAGCTCCTGATAGATGAGGGCGTCGGCGCCGATCTCACGACCGACCTCGTCCTCGCTACGGTGCGCCGCGATCAGCTCGGAACGCGTCGGCATGTCGATGCCGTAGACATTGGGGAAGCGCACCGGCGGCGCCGCCGAGGCGAAATAGACCTTGCGCGCCCCGCCTTCGCGTGCCATCTGCACGATTTCGCCGCTGGTGGTGCCGCGTACGATGGAATCGTCCACCAGAAGCACGTTCTTGCCCTTGAACTCGACCCCGATGGTGTTGAGTTTCTGACGAACCGAGCGCCGACGAACGGCGTGCCCGGGCATGATGAAGGTGCGGCCGATGTAGCGGTTCTTGACGAAGCCCTCGCGGTACGGCAGGCCGAGCCCCTGCGCCAGTTGCAGCGCCGAAGGGCGGCTCGAATCCGGTATCGGAATCACCACGTCGATGTCGAGATGGCGATAGCTCCGGCGAATCTTCTCCGCCAGCTTCTCGCCCATCACCAGCCGCGCCTCGTAGACCGATGCGCCGTCGATCACCGAATCCGGGCGCGCCAGGTACACGTACTCGAAGATGCAGGGATTGAGCGAGGTCGCCGGCGCGCACTGCTGGCTGTGGAAGTTGCCCTCCTCGTCGACCAGCACCGCCTCGCCCGGGGCGACGTCGCGCAGCAGGCGAAAGCCCAGCGCATCCACCGCCACCGACTCCGAGGCCACCATGTATTCCGTGCCGCGCTCGGTCTCGTGGTAGCCGATGACGGCCGGGCGGATGCCGTAGGGATCGCGGAAGGCGAGCACGCCGTAGCCGGCGATCATGGCGATCACGGCGTACGCGCCGCGGCAGCGGCGGTGGACGTTGGCCACGGCGCGAAAGATGGTTTCCGGATCGAGCCGCAGCTTGACCGAGGTCTTCTCCAGCTCGTGCGCCAGCACGTTGAGCAGGACTTCGGAGTCCGAGTTGGTGTTGATGTGCCGCAGGTCCTGGCGGAACATCTCCTCCTTCAGCTGGTCGGCATTCGTCAGGTTGCCGTTGTGGCCGAGCACGATGCCAAAGGGGGAATTGACGTAGAACGGCTGTGACTCGGCCGAATTGAATGCCGAGCCCGCGGTCGGGTAGCGGCAGTGCGCAACGCCGATATTGCCCGGCAGGGAGCGCATGTTGCGCGTGCGGAACACGTCGCGCACCTGGCCGTTGCCTTTCTGCATGTGGAAGGTCTTGCGCTCGGCGGTGACGATGCCCGCCGCGTCCTGGCCGCGATGCTGCAGGAGCAGCAGCCCGTCGTACAGCAATTGGTTGACGGGCGAGCGCGCTACGATGCCGAGGATCCCGCACATGGGAGCCGCCTCGCGGTGACGTTAAGGATCAATGATAGCGCAGGCGCTGCCCCAGCGCCTGCGGCAGCCAGGGCCGGAGCGCGAGCGCCGCGCGCCCCATCGGCGGCCCGCACGCCGAATCGCGCCACAGGGGCTGGCGCGGCAGCGCCGTGAGCCCGGCGAGGATCGCGAACGC
>JAOTWE010000249.1 GCA_029863065.1 Betaproteobacteria bacterium | reverse complement strand
CCGCCCCTCAGGCCGCCTTCACCGACGGCAGCCCGGCGAGCGCCATCGCCAGCTCGCTCTCGTCGTACTCCAGATCGACGAGCTTGCCCGAGAAGTAGTCCATGTAGGCCTGCATGTCGAAGTGGCCGTGGCCGCACAGGTTGAACAGGATCACCTGCGACTTGCCTTCCTGCTTGCAGCGCAGCGCCTCGTCGATCGCGCCCTTCACCGCGTGGTTCGCCTCGGGCGCCGGCAGGATGCCCTCGGCGCGCGCGAACTGCACGCCCGCGTCGAACACTTCCTTCTGGCGGTAGGCGCGCGCTTCCAGCAGGCCGAGCTGCTTGCAGTGCGAGACCAGCGGCGACATGCCGTGGTAGCGCAGCCCGCCGGCGTGAAACCCCGGCGGCGTGAAGGTCGAGCCGAGGGTGTGCATCTTGACGAGCGGCGTGAGGTGCGCGGTGTCGCCGAAGTCGTAGGCGTACTTGCCGCGCGTCAGGCTCGGGCAGGCCGAGGGCTCGATGGCGACGATGCGCCGCTTCTTGCCGCCGCGCAGCTGCGCGCCGAGGAACGGGAAGACGAGGCCGGCGAAGTTCGAGCCGCCGCCGGTGCAGCCCACGAGCACGTCGGGATCATCGCCCGCCATCTCGAGCTGCGCCATCGCCTCCTGCCCGACCACGGTCTGGTGGGTGAGGACGTGGTTGAGCACCGAGCCGAGCGCGTACTTGGTGTCGTCGTGGGTGGCGGCGACTTCGACCGCCTCGGAAATGGCGATGCCGAGGCTGCCCGGATGGTCCTTCTTCTGCGCCAGGATGGCGCGGCCCGAGTTGGTCTGGTCCGAGGGCGAGGCGATGCACTGCGCGCCGTAGGTCTCCATCAGCGCGCGGCGGTAGGGCTTCTGGTTGTACGACACGCGCACCATGAAGACCTTGATCTCGATGCCGAACAGCGCGCCGGCGAAGGCGAGCGCCGAGCCCCACTGGCCGGCGCCGGTCTCGGTGGTGATCTTCTTGATGCCCGATTCCCTGTTGTAGAAGGCCTGCGCCACCGCGGTGTTGGGTTTGTGGCTGCCCGCGGGCGAGACGCCCTCGTACTTGTAGTAGATCTTCGCCGGGGTCTGCAGCACCTTCTCCAGGCGCCGCGCGCGGTACAGCGGCGAGGGTCGCCACTGGCGGTAGATCTCGCGCACCGGCCCGGGGATCTCGATCTCGCGCGCGGTGCTCACCTCCTGCTCGATCAGTGCCATTGGAAACAGCGGCGCCAGGTCGTTCGGGCCGATCGGCTGCATTGTTCCGGGGTGCAACACCGGCGGCGGCGGCGAGGGCAGGTCCGCCATCAGGTTGTACCAGTGCTTCGGGATGCGCGATTCGTCCAGGACGTACTTGACCGTGTCGTTCATGAAGATTCTCCCTCGGTGAACGAGAACATCGTAGCCCAAACGGAGCAATCCCGCCGGAAACCCGCACTTGCTTTGCGCACCGCGGTTGAAGCCCACGGAGTCCGGGCGTAGGCTTTGTCGGCTTAGTCCTGACACTGAGGAGCCGATGATGACGACCTACGAGACTCCGGGCTGCGCCTACTGCCCGGGCACGGTGCGCGCGTGCCGCCAGGGAGAGGCCGAGGCGCGAGGACCCGGATTCTGCCCGTCCAAAGTAGACGCCGAGGGCATCGCCGACGCGGCGGACTACCGGCACGATCCGTTCATCGAGCGCGTGGCGCAGGTCTCGGCAGTGGTCGAGAGCGAGGGTTACTGCAAATGGACCCGGGTCGAGGAGATCTGCCAGTTCGCCAAGCGCATGGACTTTCGCCGTGTCGGCATTGCCACGTGCATCAGTTTCGTCGACCTGTCGCGCGTGTTCAGCGCCATTCTCGAGAGCCACGGGCTGGAAGTCGCCTCGGTGGCCTGCAAGAACGGCGGCGTGCCCAAGGAAGATATCGGGCTGAAGGACGAGGAAAAGATCCGTCCCGGAACGTTCGAAGCGATCTGCAACCCCATCTCGCAGGCAGAATTGCTCAACCGCGCCGGCTGCGAGCTGAACGTCATTGTCGGCCTGTGCGTGGGACACGACAGCCTCTTCAGCCGCCACTCGCAGGGACTGGTCACCACGCTGGTCACCAAAGACCGGGTGCTCGCGCATAACCCGGTAGGCGCGCTGCAACTTGCGGACACCTACTACAGCCGCGTGTGGGGTTCGAGCAAGCCGGAGAAACTGCCGACCAAGCCGGTCGAAGGCCGCAAGCGCGCCTGAAAGATTCAGTTCAAGCCATCGCGACCCGCCGGGGAGCGCCTACTCGCGCAGCTTCCTCGCCTCCTTCGCCGCCGGGCGCTCGACGCTCGCGTCGAGCCAGGCCTTGAACTTCGGAAACTTCGCGAGCAGCGGGAACTTGTTGATCCACATGGAGTAGCAAACGCTCGCCACCATGAAGTCGGCCATGCCCCATTCCTTGCCGCTGAACAGGCCGTTTTTCGACAAGTAGTCCTCCATCACCTTCATCTTCGGCAGGATCTGCTGTTCCGCCTCGTCGGCGAGCTTGGCGTTGCGCTGCTCGGGCGGCAGCATGTGGCGATGGCGCTGCATCGTGATCATCGGCGGCTCGACGTCGTTGGCGATGTAGAACGCCCATTGCAGCGTGCGTGCCTTGCCTGGAAAGTCCTTCGGCCACAGGGGGCTCTTGTACTTTTCGGCGAGGTACAGGTTGATGGCTGCCGACTCCCACATGACGAGACCGTCGTCGTCGATGGTCGGCACGCGCTGGTTGGGGTTGAGCGCCGCGTACCAGGGCTCCTTGCAGGTCGCACCCTCGACGTTGATGGTGACGTTGTGGTGCTCGTAGGGGAGGTTCGATTCCTTGCACAGCCACGCCACGCGGAACGCGCGCGAGCGATACTGGCCGTAGAGCTTCAGCATGATGCCTCCGTGGTATTGCGCAATTGACTGCGCTATTCTCCGCAAGCCGACGCCCCGGCGTCAACGCGAGTTCGAGGAGAACCATGAGCAAGCCCAAACCGCATCTGGAATTCGTCGGCGTGGATCTGAAGTTGGGCTGGGAGACGCCGCCCGGCTATCCGCCCGGCTTCACGCAGAAGATCCTCGCTTCGGACATCGACGAAATAGCAAAGCGCGGCAGCCGCACGCGGCTGCTGCGACTCGAGCCGGGCGCCTATTCGAGCGCGCCCTTCGTGCATGACCACTGGGAGGAGGTGTTCCTGGTGCAGGGCGACCTGGTGGTCGGCAACGACGCGCAAGGCAGGGGCGGCGAGTCCTCGCAAGCGTTTACCTACGCCTGCCGCCCGCCGGGCGTGCCCCACGGTCCCTTCACGAGCAAAGGCGGGTGCCTGCTCTACGAGATCCATTACTACGAGACGAGCGGCAAGCCCGGGCGGGGAGGCTGACATGCTGAAGAGCGGAGCCGAGCACCTGGAGTCGCTGCGCGACGGCCGCGTGGTCTACATCGGCGGCGAGAAAGTGGACGACGTCACCACGCACCCCGCATTTCGCAACGCGGCGCGCTCGATGGCCGCGATCTACGACATGAAGGCGGTGGACCCCGCCCACAGCTTCGAGGAAAAGGGGGAGAAGTTCAGCGCCTACTTCCTGCGCGCGAAGACGAAGGAAGACCTCGCCCAGCGCATGAACCTGCACCGCGCCATCGCCGACATGAGCCATGGGCTGCTCGGTCGCTCGCCCGATCACGTGTCGAGCTTCGTCACCGGCATGGCGATGAACCCGATGGTGTTCGGCAAGTACGCCGACAACCTTACGCGCTACTACGAGCACATGAGAAAGGACGACGTCTACGGCGTGTACGCGGTGATCCCGCCGCAGGCGGCGAGGAATCCCGAGTTCTACGTCAAGCAGAACCTGCCGATCCCGACGCTGCGCGTAGTGCGCGAGGACGACGACGGCGTGGTGATCTCGGGCATGAAGATGCTCGCCACCGGCGCGGTATTCGCCAACGAGATCTGGATCGGCAACCTGATTCCGCTGGCGCCCAATCAGCTGGCCGAGTCGATCACCTGCGCGATCCCGGTGAACGCGCCCGGCGTCACGCTGTGGTCGAGAAAGCCGTTCGAGATGCACGCGGCAAACGAATTCGACAACCCGCTCGCCTGGCGCTTCGACGAGTCGGACTCGATGGTGATGTGCGAGAACGTCAAGGTGCCCTGGGAGCGCGTGTTCGTGCACATGGACGCGGTGCTGGCGCGCGACATCTACATCAAGACGCCGGGGCATTGCTACGGCAACC
>JAOTWE010000250.1 GCA_029863065.1 Betaproteobacteria bacterium | reverse complement strand
CGTGCCGCTCCTGGAAGGCCCGGTGATGAAGACCGGCGCCGTGTCGAAGATCCGCTCGGTGTACGTGCGCGACCCCGACCTGAACCTGGTGGAGATCTCGGAGCCCGTGGCCTAGGTGTCGAGCTGCGCCTTGGCGCCGTGCTGGCCAAGGTGCGCGACGATGGCGCGTGTGTGCTCGCGGTCGCGCGTTTCGATGACGAACTCGACCTCGGGCGTCCTCACCGAGGCGGTGCCGAACACGCGCTGGTGCTGCACTTCGACGATGTTGCCGCCCGCCTCGCCGATCAGCGCCGCCACCTTGGCGAGGCTGCCGGAGATATCGGGCATCATGACGCGCATGCGCACCAGCCGCCCGTCGCGCACCAGACCTCTCATCAGTACCGCGGAGAGGGCGCGCGAGTCGATGTTGCCGCCGCAGATCGGGATGCCGACGCGCCGGCCGGCAAAGCGCTGCGGATGCGCGAGCACCGCGGCCAGCCCCGCCGCGCCCGCGCCCTCGGCCACCGTCTTCTCGATCTCGATCAGGGCGACGACGGCGCGCTCGATGATCTCCTCGTCGACCAGCAGCACCTCGTCCAGGCAGCGCCGGCAGATTTCCAGCGTCAGCGCGCTGACGTCGCGCACCGCGATGCCTTCGGCGATGGTGTCGCCGCCCACCTCGACCGGCAGGCCGTGCATGCGCTGGTACATGGCGCTCCAGGACTTCGATTCCACGCCGAACACGTGCACTTCGGGGCGCAGCGCCTTGGCGGCGACGGCGATGCCCGAGACGAGGCCGCCGCCGCCCACCGGCACGACCAGCATCTCCAGGTCCGGCACGTCCTCCAGCATCTCCAGCCCGACCGTGCCCTGGCCGGCGATCACCGCGGCGTCGTCGTAGGGATGCACAAAGGTATAGCCCTCGCGCACCGCCAGCTCGCGCGCGTGCGCGCCGGCCTGCGACAGGGTGTCGCCCTCGAGGACCACCTCCGCCCCATGAACGCGCGTGCTCGAGACCTTGTTGTTGGGCGTGCCGCGCGGCATGACGATGACTGCGCGGATACCCAGGCGCGCGGCGTGGTAGGCCACGCCCTGCGCATGGTTGCCGGCGCTCATGGCGATGACGCCGCGCTGGCGCTCGGCCTCCGAAAGCGTCAGCAGCTTGTTGAGCGCGCCGCGCTCCTTGAAGGAGGCGGTGAATTGCAGATTTTCGAACTTCAGCCACAATTCACAGCCGGCGAGTCGCGACAACGTGCGGCTGTGCAGGCAGGGCGTGCGCTCAACCGCGCCGGCGATGCGCGCGGCCGCGGCGCGGATGTCTTCGAGCGAAACGGTACTCATGCCTCAATATAGCAGCGCCAGGAATGAAACAATGCAGGACATGAGTCACGGCGGTTCCCTCATCGCGCTGCGCCGCGTGCCCGCTGCGCTGTGGGCGCTCGCCTGGGCATCGCTCGCGCCGCGCCTACCGCGCCGGGTGGAGGGTGACGGGGTGCTGGCGAGCGTGCTTGCGCGGCTTCGTCCGCAGCTCGAGGCCGCAGGAGCCGAGGTGTACGGCGGCTCGCTGCCCGCAGTGCGTGCCGACCCTCGCCAGCTGGAGCGCGTGTTCCGCGCCCTCATTGGCAATGCGGCGCGCCACCGCGGCGCCGAGGCGCCCATCATCCACGTCTCAGCGCGGCCAGCGGGCCGCGAGTGGCTGTTCTCGGTGCGCGACAACGGCAGCGGCATCGATCCGGGCGATCACCACGCGGTCTTCAGCGCGTTCCGCGGCGCGCGCGAGTTGCCGGCCTGCCGCCGAATCGTGCGCCGGCATGGCGGGCGCCTGTGGGTGGAATCGGCGCGCGGGCAGGGGGCGACCTTCTACTTCAGTCTCCCGGCGACGCGGCGGTTGTGGCATCTCTTTTAGAGCGATGCTGCCGGCGCCCGCGTAAGCACCGCTGGCGGACGCCGTCGTCCTGCTGAGCAGGGCGCTGGTGGTCTTTGCCCGGGGATTACCGCTGAGCGCGCCCTCAGCCGAGCGCAGGAGTGCTCACGAAGACGGTGACCGATTGCATCGAGGCGATCTGCAACTGGACGTCCCAGAAATAGTAATGCAGATAGGCGCCGACCACACCCAGGAGAAGAAACGTCCGCTTTAGCTGAGGGAAACGCGCGGCGGAGGCAGCGGCGCCCTTGCGCGCCGCTGGGGCGTGGGGGGCAATCCGAGGATGCTTGGTGCGCCAGACGTGGCGCAGCAGAACAAATTCGGCGGCGGCGGCGATGATCAGGATCGCGCTCTGGAGCTGGGTGATCGGTCCTTCCTGGAACAGCACGACGACGGCAATGCAAATGCATACCCAGAGCGGGATGGAAAACAGCAGACCGGAAACCAGGCCGCGGATCAGCCTGCTGCCGCTGTCGCCTTCTTCGTCGGCCTTCGCTTGCCACACACGACTATCCTATGCGGGCGGCCGCCGGCGCGCCGCGCTAAAATCTCACACTTTCTTGCCTGATGCGTCGCGTGGTGTCGTGACGTGCCGACGCTGCAGTGCACAACCAGCCCCGCTGTGGCGGAGCGAGGCGCGGACGCGGGGGTGCCGGCCGCGCCCAAGTCCCCGGCCGAGGCGCTCGCTTACCGCACGCTCGTCGACCTAAAGAGCCCGACTCTCGATGCCGACGGTGTGAAATATCGCCTGACGCGGGGCATGGAGGTGGCTGCGGAAATCCCTCTCGGCACCCGCACCCTGCGTGAGTACCTCTTGTCGCTAGTGCGGAAGGCTTTTCACGAGGCGGGGCGGGCAGATCGTGGCGTCTTGGCAATCCATCCCGCAGTGGGGTTACGCCACCGCGTTCGCCTCTACGCGATCGCGGCCGCCGCGCTTGGCGACATAGAGCGCCGCGTCGGCGCGTTGGATCAGCTGCTCGCTGGATTCGTGCGATTGGTACACGGCGACGCCGATGGAAATCGTCACCGCCGGCGTGGGACCCACAGGAATTTTTTCGATCTCCAGGTCCCGGACGGCGAGGCGCACGCGCTCCGCGGCGATCATGGCGTTGGCCACGGTATCGGTGCCGCTGAGAATGGCGACCAGCTCCTCGCCACCGAAACGCGCCGCGAAATCCGTCGGCCGCAGGCAGCTGCCCAGCACGCTGGCGATGCCGTGCAGGACGCGGTCTCCCGTCAGGTGTCCGAAAGTGTCGTTGATGCGCTTGAACAAATCCACGTCGCACATCGCGAGCGAGAAGCTCTTGCCCCCGTGCCGCACGCGGTTGCACATCCTGGGCAGCGCGGAATCGAGCCAGGCGCGGCTGTGCAAGCCGGTGAGGGCGTCGAAGCCGACCTGGCGGCGCAGCAATTCCGAGCTTTCGGCCTCGTCGCGCAGCATGCGATTGGAGCCCTTCAGGCGCCGGCTGAGCAGCCGGACCAAGTTGCGCGCCACGGCATGCGAGCGGTCTACGAGCGTCAGCACGGTTTCGCCCGGCAGCGCCAGCAGCTCGCATTCATCCACCGCGACGACGGTAGCGGAGGTGGCGCCGCCGTCGATCACGGAAAGCTCGCCCACGCATTCGCCGCGCGCCACGTGCGAGTGCTCGTGGCCCTCGCGACTGACAACGTCCACGCGCAAGATGCCCTTGAGCACGACGTAAACAATGAAGTTGCGCGCGCCGGGCGAGAGAACCAGCTCGCCGGGCGCCACCCTGTAGATGCGCGCATGTTGGAGCGTGGCTTCAATGGACTCGCGACTGGCTTGCTCGAAGAGCAGCATGTCGCGCGTCGCCGCTTCGCTCGGCTGGAAATAGCCCAGGGCTTTCACGCACGCATTGTAGGCACAAAGGAAAACTCATCCACCCGCGCGCAGGTGGAAAAAGGAACTCCAAGCGCCCCGGCATGTGAAAGAACGTGAGGATAGAGGAATCGGGCTCGAGCGCGAACCTCCTCGTCACGCACGACGGCCGCGGCTTCCATGCCGCCACCGCGGCCTGACATGTGACGATCAGCAAGTCGTTTGCGAGGGGCTGCGCGCGATTCTGAGCACCGCTCCGCAGATCGAGCCGCGCGAGGCGCTCGTCGCGGCGGTCGAGCGCACCGCCGCGGGCAAGACCTACGTGGATCCCTCGGTGGCCGGCCGGCTCTTCGCGCACGTCACGCAAGGAACGGCGGGGCCGTCCAGCCCGCTGTTGCAGGACCTGACCGAGCGCGAACGGCAGGTAGTGGCCCTCCTCGGCCGGGGCTTGAGCGACACGGGGATTGCCGGGCAGCTGCAC
>JAOTWE010000247.1 GCA_029863065.1 Betaproteobacteria bacterium | reverse complement strand
GCACCAGCAGGCGTGTCCTCTGGCGCTCGCCGAGCTGCAGGATGGCGATGGCGTGCGCGTAGAGCTCGTCGGGCTCGATCTGCATCAGTTCGTCGCGCGGGTAGTCCTCGAGGATCGAGGCGAGCGCCTTGCCGTTGTGGCTCGC
The DNA here is from genome assembly GCA_029863065.1 of Betaproteobacteria bacterium. GTDB lineage: Bacteria > Pseudomonadota > Gammaproteobacteria > Burkholderiales > SG8-39 > JAABQT01. The sequence goes on along the minus strand of JAOTWE010000247.1, from coordinate 4,139 downwards.
CGGAAGGAACCCGGCGCGCTCGCGAACGTGCGCCACTTTCCGCCGCACGACGGGGATCGTGTCGAGGTTGGCGGTGTATACGGTGTGGGTGTACAAACCGAGGATGCGGCGCTCGCCGACCACGCGCCCTTCATCGTCGAAGCGCTTCACGCCGACGTAGTCGAGGTAGCCGGGGCGGTGCACGGTGGCGCGCGTATTGGCCTTGGACAGGACCAGGATCTCGGGCTGGCGCGCGCGCGCGCGCGTCTCCGGCGGCAGCGTGGCGAAGCTCGTCGAGACGGTGGTGTCCGCGCGCTCGCGCAGGATGCCCAGGCCCGAGCCCTTCACGACGCGCAGCACGTCCTCGCCGTTCTCGATGACGAGGTCGTAGTCGCGATAGCCGAGCAGCGTCATGTGGTTGTCGAGGAGCCAGGCTAGGAATGCCTGCGCCTCGCGCGCCTCGGCCGCGTCGAGCGGCGGCTGGGCCGCGCCGAGCTCGTCGACCCGCTCGCGAAGACGCTGCTGCATGGCTTTCCAGTCGGCCACTGCGGCGGCCGCGTCGGCCAGCACCCGCGCCAGTCCCTGCTCGATCTCCTGCAGGCGCGCGGCATCGGTTTGGCGGTCGACCTCCAGGTGCATGAACGACTCCAGCCGTCCATCGGCGCCGGCGGCCGGCGGCGCGACCTCCTGCAAGCGTCCCTGCGCATCGCGCACTGCGCGCAGCACCGGGTGGAGAACGAGGTGCAGCGTGAGCCCGAGCCGGTTCACCTCGACGGTCGTCGAGTCGACCAGGAACGGCATGTCGGCACCCACCACCTGCACCACCGTATGCGTGCTCTGCCAGCCGTGCTCTTCGAGCCGGGGGTTGAACACGTGCACCTTGGCAGCGCCGCCGTCGAAGCGGCGCCCGAGCTCGAGGTGGGCGGCGGCCGCGCCGACCAGGTCCTTCGGGTCGCGCTCGGCGAGCTCCCGCGCGTCGGCGCCGGTGTAGTACAGGCGCGCGAAGCGCTCGGCGAGATCGGCGCGCGCCGGCGCCAGGCTGCCGCGCGCCGCGCGCGCAACGCGCGTCACGAGATCGGCGTCGTCGCCTTTCTTTCTCGCGCCCATGCGCGCAAGTATATGCCCGGCGCGCGGCCGCGGATTGATCGCGCTAGTCCAGACGGCGTCCGCGCCGCATGAGGATGCCCGCGACCAGCATCGCGATGGTGATGCCGAGAATGGCAAGCGACATGGGCCGGTCGAGGAAGATGCCGAACGAGCCGTCCGAGATCGTCATCGTCTGGCGCAACGACTGCTCGGCCAGCGGGCCGAGCACGAGCGCGAGCACCAGGGCGGCGGGCGAATAGCCGTGCAGCTTCATGAAGAAGCCGACGAGCCCGGCGCCGAACATGAGCCAGGTCTCGATGATGCTGCCGTTCACGCTGTAGGTGCCGATGGTGCAGATCAGGATCACCGCCGGCGCGAGGATGCGGTAGGGCAGCTTGATCATCTGCACGAAAAGCGGAATGGCGAAGATGTTGAGCGCGAGCAGCGCCATGTTGCCGAGGTACATGCTGGCGATCAGGCCCCACGCGAACTCGGGCTTCTGCACCATGAGCAGCGGCCCTGGCGTCAGTCCCCAAAGCACGAACGCCGCGAGCAGGACCGCGGTGGCCGCCGAGCCGGGGATGCCGAGGGTGAGCAGCGGCACCATCGCGCCGGACGAGGCGGCGTTGTTCGCCGCTTCGGGGCCGACCAGTCCCGCCATGGCGCCCTTGCCGAACTTCTGCGGCGTGCGCGACACGGATTTTTCCAGCGAGTAGGACATGAGCGAGGCCACGGTCGCGCCGGCGCCGGGCAGCACGCCGACCACGAACCCGAGAAGCGATCCGCGCGCCAGCGCCCACTTGGTCTCGACGTAGTCGCGCATCTCCGGCCAGAAGCTCCTTTCCTTCTTCAGCTGCACGATGCCGCCCGTGCCCGAGACATGCAGCCCGGTGTAGAACGCGTAGTACAGCTCGCCGAGGCCGAACAGGCCGATCGCCACCGGGATGAAATCGATGCCGCCGATCAGCTCCGCCGAGCCGAAGGTGAAGCGGCTGTTGCCGGTTTCCAGGTCGACGCCGACGGTGCCGAGCGCGAAACCGGCGAGCGCCGAGATCAGCCCCAGCCGCCAGCTGCCGCCGATCATGACGATGAGCGTGGACAGGCCCATGACGACGAGGAGGAAGAATTCCGGCGGCCCGAAGCCGCGCGCAAGCTGCGTGAAGGGCGGCGCGAGCAGCGTAATGAGCACCACCCCGAGCGTGCCGCCGACGAAGGAGGCGACCGCTTGCATGACCAGCGCCGGGCCGGCGCGCCCCTGCTGCGCCAGGGGATAGCCGTCGAAGGTGCTCGCCACCGACGACGACTCGCCCGGGGTGTTGAGCAGGATCGAGGTGATGGTGCCGCCGTACTGCGCCCCGTAATAGATCGCGGCGAGCATGATCACGGCGCCCGCGGGGTCCATGCCGAAGGTGATGGGCAGCAGGACGGCGAGCGCCGCGGCAGGGCCGAACCCGGGAATGATGCCGACCACCATGCCGATCATCACGCCGAGGAACAGGTAGACGAGGTTGAGCGGCGACACCGCCACCGAGAAGCCGAGCAGCAGGTTGGCGAACAGATCCATCAGAACGGCAGCAGCCCGCGCGGCACGGCGGCGTTCAGCCAGACGCGGAACAGCAGATAGATCGCGAGCGGCAGCAGCACCGCGAGCAGCGCGTTCTGCATGCTGCGCCGGCGGTTGAGGTAGGCCAGGGCCGCCGCCATGTAGGCGATCATCGACACCAGCCCGCCCAGCACATCAAGCGCGGCGACGAACAGCCCCGAGAACAGCGCCAGCACGAGGGTGACGCGCCAGTGGCGGGACAGGCGCTCGCGCGAGCCGTCAAGCAGCTCGGCGACGAGGCTCCACGCACACAGGGCGACCAGCGTTACGCCGATGAAGCGCGGGAAGAAGCCCGGACCGAGCCGGCCCGCCGAGGACAGCCAGGCGAGCTCGGCGAAGGCGATCCAGGTATAGCCGCCGGCGAGCAGCAGGACGCCGGCGAGGAACCCCGCGCGCATGGTGCAGCCGGGATCGCGGCTACTTGATGGCGCCCGATTTCCTCAGGATGTCGGCAAAGACGCCCTGGGTCTTCTGCAGGAAGGCGCGGAAATCCTCGCCGTAGAGCACGTTCTCGGTGAGGAGCTGCTTGTCGATGTAGGCCTTCCATTCGGGCGTGGCGACCACCTTCTTCATGGTCGCGATCCACCAGTCCTGGGCTTGCTTGGGCACGTCGGGCGGCAGGACCAGCCCGCGCGGCAGCGAGATGCCGATGTCGTAGCCCAGTTCGGCGAAGGTGGGCACCTTGCCGAGCGCTGCCGGCGTGCTCTTGCCGCTGAAGGCGAGCGCCCGCATGTCGCCCGATTGCAGCAGACCGAGCACCTCGCCCGGGTTCGACATCGCCGCGTCGAGCGAATTGGAAAGCAGCGCCGTGATCAGCTCGCCTTGCTTGTTGAACGAGACGTAGTTGAAGGTGAAGCCGGCCTTTTCCGACACCAGCTTCGGCACGATGAAGTCGATGTTGACGGCGCCGATGCCGCCGATCGACGGCGGCTTCGCTTTGGCCGCGGCGATGAACTCCGCCAGGGTCTTGATCTTCGAATCCTTGCTCACCAGCAGCAGCATGTCGTCCGAGGCGAGCAGGGCCACCGGCGTGAAGCTCCCGGGCTGCCAGGGCGTGTTTGCCTGCAGTGGCGTGGTAATGAAGCTGCCGCTGGTGGTGGAGACGTGGTAGGGGTTGCCCTTCTGCGCGAACAGGAACCCCCAGCCCTTGGCGCCGCTGCCGCCGGGCTTGTTCTCGGCGACGATGGTCTCGGGGTAGAGCTTGTACTTCTCCAGGATCGAGATCAGGGTGCGCGACATGATGTCGTTGCCGCCGCCGGGGCCGAAAGCGATGGTCCAGTCCAGGCGCTTGGACGGGTAGTTGTCCTGCGACTGGGCCGGGGATACGGTCAAGACCAGCGCTGCCGCCGCCGCCAGCGCGCCGAGGCATTTCGTCGTTCTCATGGTGGTTCTCCTCCTCCTGCGCTAGTCTCCCACATCTTTCGGAAAAAAGGACGGGGAGCATCATGGGCGCTGCGGACGCTGGGCAGGA
>JAOTWE010000032.1 GCA_029863065.1 Betaproteobacteria bacterium | reverse complement strand
GGTCGGGCGCGCGCTCATCGGCCTGGGCGTGTCAGGCTGCCTGATGGGCGCCATCAAGGCGTTCACGCTCTGGTTTCCGCTGTCGCGCCTGGCGACGCTGAACGGCCTGTATCTCGCGGTGGGCGGGCTGGGCGGGCTCTCGGCCACCGCACCGGCCGAGGCCTTTCTCGGGCCGTTCGGCTGGCGCGCGCTTTTCTACCTGCTCGCCACCGCCTCGGTGGGCGTCGCGGCACTCATTTTTCTGCTGGTGCCGGAAAAGCCGCTGCCCGGGCACGGCCAGACGCTGCGCGCGCAGATCGCGGGCTTCGGCAGAATCTTCTCCTCGATTCCCTTCTGGCGCATCGCCCTGCCGCTCGTCGTCTGCCACGCGGTTTACCAGGCGCTGCAGGGCTTGTGGCTCGCCCCCTGGCTCTACGACATCGCCGGCTACCAGCGCCCGGCCGTGGCCACGGCGCTGCTCACCGCGGCCATCGCCTATACCGTCGGCTCGGTGTTCTTCGGCGTCTCCAGCGACCGCCTGGCGCAGGCTGGCGTCTCGCGCATGACCACCTACAAGCTCGGCCTCGTCACCTCGCTCGCGATGTTCGCGCTGCTCGCCGCGGGCGTCACCACCGGCCTGCCCGCGATCCTCGCGGTGTACGCCTTCACCGCCATCTCGGTGTCGCTCGCCTACGCGCTGATGACGCCGATCTTCCCGCCGGAGATGACCGGGCGCGTGATCACCGCGTCGAACGTCATGATGTTCGGGACCTCGTTCGCCTTCCAGTGGGGCATCGGCGCCGTGCTGCGGCTGTTTCCCGAGGCCGGCGGCCGCTATCCGGCCGAGAGCTACGCCGTGGCCTTCTGGTGGCTTGCCGCGCTGCAGGCGGCGGCGGTGCTATGGCTGCTGCCAATGCGCGAGCCGCCGCGCTAGGCGTCGCCTCATTCCTCCCGCAGCGCCCTGAGGCCGATGCCGGACGCATCGAATCCGCCGTCCACCGCCAGCATCTGGCCGTTGATATAGCTCGCCTCGTCGCTGCACAGGAACCACACCGCAGCGGCGATCTCCTCCTCGGTGCCATAGCGGTTGAGCGGAATTGCGTCGTGATAGTCGGCGCGAATAGCGGGAGTGTGCACCTGCCTGGCCATCGCCGTATCCACCGGGCCGGGCGCAACGCCGTTCACGCGGATGCCGGCGTTGCCCAGTTCCGCAGCCTGCTGCCGCGTGAGATGCGCGAGCGCTGCCTTGCTCGTGCCGTAGGCGACGCGCAGCGTGCTCGCGCGCACCCCCGAGATCGAACCGATGTTGACCACGCTGCCGCCGCCGCCCTTGAGCATCACCGGGGCGCAGGCCTGCGTGCACAGGAACGGGCCTGAGAGGTTGACCGCCAGCACCCGCGCCCACTCCTCGTAGGTGGTCTCGAGCAGCGGCTTGAACAAAGCGATGCCGGCGTTGTTGACCAGCGCGTCGATGCGGCCGAAGCGCGCGACGACCTGGTCGATGGCATCGCCCACCTGGCCGGGCTCGGCGACGTCGCACTCGATCGGCAGCGCCTGCGCTTCGCGCCCCAGCCCGCGCGCAGTAGCCGCCAGCGTCGGCCCATCGATATCGAGCAGCACGGCGCGCCAGTTTCCGGCGAGAAAACGCCGCGCGATCGCGAGTCCGATGCCGCGCGCGGCGCCGGTGACGACAACAACCTTGCTGAGGGCAATCGGCACGGATTCCGCATGCAGTATAGCGGCGCGCCGCTGGCGCGGGCGGCGCTCTCGCTTTATCCTTCGCCGACCCTCAATCGGAGCACGCCATGTTCGAGACCACCATCGCCGGCAGCCTGCCCAAGCCCTTCTGGCTCGCCGAGACCGACAAGCTTTGGCCCGCGTGGAAGTCGTCGGGCGCAGAGCTGGAAAAGGCCAAGCGCGACGCGACGCTGCTCTGGCTGAAGGAGCAGGAGGACGCAGGGCTGGACATCGTCACTGACGGCGAGCAGTCGCGCCAGCATTTCGTCCACGGCTTCCTCGAATGCGTCGAGGGCATCGATTTCGAGCACAAGGTGAAGATGGGAATCCGCGACAACCGCTACGAGGCCATGGTGCCGGTGGTGGTGGGGCCGATCCGCCTCAAAGGCCGCGTGCACCAGACCGAGGCGCGGCTCGCGCGCGCCCACACGAAGAAGAAGCTGAAGTTCACCATGCCCGGGCCTATGACTATCGTCGACACCATCGCCGACCGGTACTACGGCGACAAGGTGAAGCTGGCGATGGCGTTCGCCGGGCTTCTCAACCAGGAGGCGCGCGCGCTGGAGAAGGACGGCGTCGACGTGATCCAGTTCGACGAGCCGGCGTTCAACGTCTACATGGACGACGTGAACAAGTGGGGCATCAAGGCGCTCGAGCGCGCGGCGCAGGGCCTGAAATGCACGACCTGCGTGCACATCTGCTACGGCTACGGCATCAAGGCGAACCTCGACTGGAAGGACAAGCTCGGCAGCGAGTGGCGCCAGTACGAGGCGATCTTCCCGGCGCTGGCGAAAAGCAAGATAAAACAGGTGTCGCTGGAGTGCATCCACTCGCACGTGCCGCCCGAGCTGATGAAGCTCCTGAAGGGCAAGGACGTGCTGGTGGGCGTGATCGACGTCGCCTCGGACAAGGTGGAGACGCCGCAGGAAGTGGCGGCGACCATCCGCACGGCGCTCAAGTACGTGCCGGCCAAACACCTTTTCCCCTGCACCAACTGCGGCATGGCGCCGATGCAGCGCGAGATCGCGCTGGCCAAGCTGAAGGCCCTGGGCGCCGGCGCCGCGCTGGCGAGGAAGCGCCGGCGCTAGGCGGCGAGCCGCGCGCGGCGCGCGCGGCGGAAATGAATCACCGCCAGGGTGAGCGACGCCGCCTGCAGCGCGGCGCAGAAATAGAACGGCGCGCCGATTCGCCAGTCGCCTCTAGGCAGGTGCGAAACCATTGCCAGCAGCGGTGCGCCGATCGCCGGCGCGATCACGGCCATCAGGCTGTTCAGGCCGCCCACCGCGCCGAGTGCCTGCCCCTGGCTGCGCGGGTCGGCCGCCTGCGAGATGAGGCTCTGGATGGAAGCCGTCACCGTCACGCCCAGCAGATTGACGAAAATGATCGCGAACATCATCCAGCCCTCGGTCGCCGCGCCCCACATCAGGTAGGCGAGGGTCGACGACAGCAGGCCGAGCACGGCCAGGCGCCGCGGGCTGAAGGTCCGCAGCAGCCGGCCGAGCAGCAGGCCCTGGACGACGGCCGAGACGATGCCGACCGCCGCCAGCGACCAGCCGTTCTCCTGCGGCCCCCAGCCGAACTTGAAGGTCGTGTACAGCACCCAGGTGGTGTAGAGCACGAACTGCGACAGCCCGCTGCAGGCGATGACGGCCACCAGCAATCCCACGCCCCTGGTCTGCGCCAGGCCGCGCAGCGCGCCGACCGGGTTGATCGAGCGCCACTCGAACGCGCGCCGGCGCTCCGGCGGCAGCGACTCGGGCAGCACGAAGTAGCCGTAGAGCAGGTTGAGCAGCGCCAGGCTGCCGGCGAGGAAGAACGGCAGCCTTAGGTCGATCGCGCCGAGCAGCCCGCCCATCACCGGGCCGAGGATGAAGCCGATGCCGAACATCGCGCCGAGCATGCCGAACCGCTTGGCGCGCATTTCGGGCGGCGTGATGTCCGCCACGTAGGCATTGGCGACCGAGACGTTGGCCTGCATCGCTCCGCTCACCACCCGTACTGCAATCAGCATCCACAACGCCGTCGCCAGCACGGTAGCGAGGAAGCTGAACGCCATGCCGCAGAAGCCGAGCAGCAGCACCGCCCGGCGCCCGCGGCTGTCCGAAAGCGCGCCGAGGAACGGCGAGCCGAAGAAGTTCGCCAGGCTGAAGGCGAAGGTGACCACGCCGTACCAGTAGGCCTGGTGCGCCTGCGAGCCGGTGAACTCGCCGACCATCGCCGGCAGCACGGGAATGATGAGGCCGATCGCCATCATGTCGATCAGCGTCGCCAGCATGATGAATGGCATCGCCGCCGCGCGCTCGCGCCGCGGCGGCGGCGAGGGTGTCGAGCCGGACTTCAGTCGGCGTAGCCGGGATTCTCCCGGTCGAGCACGCGCATCATCGCCGCGAAAAACAGCCGCTCGCGCTCGGCGCACGAATGGCGGTCGTTCTCGGGCGGCGCCTGCACCTGCGCCACCACCGCCTCCGAGAGTACTTCGAGCGGCTTGCCGGTGCCCAGCGCCAGCACCTGGGCGCGGCAGACGCGCTCCAGCTTGTACAGGCGCCGGTAGGCCTGCGCCACGTTGTCCCCCGTCACCAGCACCCCGTGGTTCTTCATGAACAGCACGTGCTTCGTGCCGATGACGCCCGCCAGGCGCTCGCCTTCCTCGATGAAGTCGGCGGTGCCGGTATACGTGTCGTCATAGGCGACCTGGCCGTGAAAGAACGCCGCGGTCTGGCTCGCCGGCAGGAGGCGATTGTCCTTCAGCATGTTGAGCGCCACCGCCCAGGTCTGGTGGGTGTGCATCACCACGCGAGCGCCGCAGATGCGGTGGATGGGCGCATGGATGCACTGCGCCGAGAGTTCGACCACGCCTTCGCCCTCGAGCGTGCGGCCCGATTCGTCGAACACGATCATGTCGCTCGAGCGCGCCTCCGACCAGTGAAAGCCGAACGGCAGGATGAGGTAGCGGTCGTCGCGCCCCGGCACCGTGACGGTGAAATGATTGTCGATGCCCTCCTCGAGCTCGTCGAGCACCGCCAGACGGTGGGCGGCGGCGAGATGGATTTTCGCCTCGCGCACGGGATCGGCGGCGCGCGGCGATGAAAGCGGATGCACGGACATGGCGGATCTCCTGCTCAGGTCGGGGACAGGATATGGATCACGCGGCCGGCGATCATATCCTTGACCTTGGCCACGTAGGCGGCCATGTGCGGCGCGGCGGCGTGCGCTTTCAGCGCCTCCAGACTCTCCCACTTCTCGATCACGAGGAAGGTGTCGGCACCGTACTTGGTCTGCATCGGCGGCGCGGATTCGGCGTCGACGGCGGCGCCGTATTCGATGCAGCCTTGTTCGGCCCGCACCGCGGCCAGGTTGGCGCGCACGTGCTGCAGGATGTTGTCGCGCATTCCGGGTCTTGCGGTGATGACGGCGATGACATGGATCATTTCGGTGTTTCCTTTCAGGCGACTTTGGCGAGTTTTTGCAGCGAGCGCAGGCCTTGCGGGATGCTGCGATCCGGATACAGCCGCGGAAATTCAGTGTAGCTCACCTCGCCGACGTAAATGTCGCCGCGCGAGTCCACCGCCAGGCCGTGCGGGGCGACGAACTTGCCCGTTTCCAGGCCCGGGCCATGCTCGCCGCCGAGGCGCGCGATCAGCTTGCCCTCCCGGTCGACGATGGTGAGGCGCGGCCCGAGATTGGGATGGTCGCGGTTGATGTTCATGCCGGGCCCGAGCTCGCCGATGATGAACTTCGGGTTCTGCCCGCGGCAGCAGTACAGGCCGCAGGGCCGGTGCATATTGACCCACTGCGTCTCGTACTTGCCGTTGCCGTCGAACACCTGCACGCGATGGTTCTCGCGGTCGGCGACATACACCCAGCCTTCGGTGTCGGTGACAATGTTGTGCACGATGTTGAATTGGCCCGGGTCGGTGCCCGGCTCGCCCCAGGACAAGAGCAGTTTTCCGTCCGGCGAATACTTGTGCACCTTGGCGTTGCCGTAGCCGTCGCTGACGTAGATCTCGCCCTTGGGCGAGAGCGCGGTGTGCGTGCAGCGGTGAAACGGCTTGCCGCTCATGAAGGGCGCGGGCTTCCCCGGCACGCCGAGCTCGAGCAGCACCTTGCCCTCGGGGGTGCACTTGCGCACCATGTGGCCGCCGTCGTCGGTGCAGTACAGGGAGTCGTCAACGTCGATGTGCAGGCCGTGCGCGCGCGGGTAGGTGCCCTCGCCCCAGGAGCGCAGGAAGTTGCCTTCGCGGTCGAACACCATCATCGGGTGCTCGCCCCGGTTGAACACGTAGACGCGGTCCTGCCGGTCGCAGGCCACCGCCGCCACGTCCTTGAATTCCCAGCCCTCGGGCAGCTTCGCCCAGTTCTCCACCACGCGGTAGCGGTGCTCGCCGCTGCCCAGAACGATCGACATCAGGATTCCTTTCCTGAACTCACCAGGCCAGCGCAAACGCCGGGAAGCATTCGGCTTTCGAGCCGCGCGGATCGCAGCCGGCCTCGATCAGGCCGGTGTCCGCGTTGAACGCCGCGCAGGAGACAAAGCCTTCGGTCCAGTCGGGCGCCACATCCAGATCATGGCCGCGCCGGCGCAACTCGTCCAGCACTTCGCCGCCGAACCGCGGCTCGATGCGCACGCGGTTCGGCTCGGATGCGTGCGGTGCGAAAAAGCCCGGCGTGTGCTCGGAGGAAAGGCGCGGCGCTTCGATCGCCTCGGGGATCGACATGCCGTAGGCGGCGCGGCAGAGGTAGAACTGCAGCAGCCACTGCCCCTGGTTGTCGCCGCCCATGGTGCCGAAGGCCATCCACGGCTTGCCGTTCCTGAACGCCATCGACGGCGTGAGCGTGGTGCGCGGGCGCTTGCCGGGGGCGACCACGTTCGGGTGCTGCGCCGGCTCGAGGTAGAAGGTCATCATGCGCACCGAGAGCGGGAAGCCCAGCGCTTCGATCACCTCGGCCGAGGAGATCCACGCGCCACTCGGCGTGAAGGAGGCCATGTTGCCCTTCGCGTCCACCGCGTCCACGTGGACCGTGCCCGGCCCCCAGTCCTTCGGCGCAAGCCGGTCGCGCTCGGGCAGGAGCGCCGAGTTTTTCCACGCATCGCCCGGGCGCAGCTCGAGGCTTGCGCGCTGCATGTCGATGAGCGCCGCGCGCTTCTTCGTATAGTCCGCAGACAGCAGCGCTTCGCCCGGCACGCGCGCCATCGCCGGGTCGCCGTAGTACTGCTCTCGATCGGCGTACGCGAGCTTCATCGCCTCGACGAGCAGGTGGCAGTAGTCCGGCGTGCCGAAGCCGATCGATTTCAGGTCGAATTGCCACATCAGCGCGAGCGTCTGCAACTCCGCGGGGCCCTGCGACCAGAAACCGGTCTTGAACAACTCGGTATCGCCGAAGCGCAGCGACGCAGGCTCTTCGATTTTCGTCTTGAACGTAGCGAGATCCTCGCGCGCGAGCAGGCCGTCGCGCGCCTTGGAGAATTTCGCGATCTCGACGGCGATATCGCCTTCGTAGAACGCCTTGAGCGGGTCCTTGTCCGCGGCCAGGTATTCGAAGGTGCGCGCCAGCGCCGGGTTGCGGAAGAGCGCAGCCACCGCGGGCACCGGCAGATAGAGCTTCGCGCTCCCCGGCCATTCGGATTCGAAGCGCTTCTGCATGGGCGCAATGCCGTACTTGTGCTGGTTGCGCAGACCTTCCGATACCGGAAAGCCGTTCCGCGCCAGCTCGATCGCCGGCGCGATCACTTCGGCGAAGGGCAGCGTGCCCCAGCGGCGCAGCGCAGTGACGAGCGCGCCAAACGCCGCCGGCACGCCGGCGGCGAGGATGCCGGAATCGGGAATGTCGGCGAGGCCGCGCGCGCGGAACGCTTCGGGCGTCGCGCGCGCAGGAGCGGCCATGTTGCCGTTCACCGCGATGACGCGCGATTCGCCTGCGAGCCGAACCAGCATCGGGCATTCGCCGCCGATCGTGTGCATCTGCGGATTGACCAGGCCCTCGACGAAACTCGCCGCCACTGCCGCGTCGATGGCGTTGCCGCCCGCCTTCAGGACGTCCGCGCCGGCGTTCACCGAGGGGTTGCTGTTCGCGGCGACCGCGCCGCGCGTGCCCATCAGCCGCGGGTGGAAGGTCCGGCCCCCGGTGGGCAGGGTGCGGTAGGCGCGGCGGCTCATGGCCTCAACTGGGAAAATGCGCTTCCAGGTCGGCGACCTGCGCCGCATCGAGAGCGCGCGTGTCGCGCCCGGTGAGAAGCAGATGCAGCTTTGCCGTCTCCTCCATCTCCTCGGCGTTGTAGACGGCGTCCTCCAGCGATTTGCCCGCGACCACCGGCCCGTGGTTGGCAAGCAGCACCGCTTGGTGCTTGCGCGCTTTCTCACGCACCGCTTCGGCGAGTGCGCGGTCACCGGGCCTGAAGTACGGCACGAGCGGCAGGCGGCCGATGCGCATCACGTAGTAGGCCGTGAGCGGCGGCAGCACGTTCGCGGGATCGGCGTGGCGCAGGCACGAAACTGCGACGCAGTGCGTGCAGTGCAGGTGGACGATGGCCCGTGCTCTCTCCCGCTCTTCGTACATGGCGAGATGCAGGAACCCCTCTTTGGACGGTTTGTCGCCCGAAAGGTGGTTTCCCGCCTTGTCGAGCTTTGCAATGCGCGCCGGGTCGAGCCGGCCGAGGCAGGAGTTGGTCGGCGTCACCAGCAGCCCGTCGGCCAGGCGCACCGACAGGTTGCCCGAACTGCCGTGCGCGTAGCCGCGCGCGTAAAGCGACTCGCCGAACATCACGAGCTGCTCGCGCAGCCGGGTTTCGCTCACGCCAGCGCCTCGAAGGCCTTGAAGAAGAAATCGGGCCCGCCGAAGTTGCCGGATTTCAGCGCCAGCAGCATCGGCTCGCCGCCGAGCGCCGCGGTCCAGGGCACGCCCGGCGCGATCTCCGGCCCGATGGCGAGCGCGCGCACGCCGAGCGCCTCGGTCACCGCGCCCGAGGTTTCGCCGCCGGCGACAACGAAGCGGCGCACGCCCGCAGCGGCCAGGCCCTTGGCAAGCGTGCGGAACGCCTGCTCGATGTCCTCGGCGCGTCCTTCGGAGCGCTCTGCCGGCGGCGCCGACGTGTAGATCAGAACCGGGCCCTCGTGGAGCCGCGACTTTGCCCAGGCCAGCGCCGCCTTTACGTCGAGGCTCGCGGGGTCGAGCCGCAGCGAAGCATACTTCGCTCGCGCCGCCTCGACCTGCGCGAGCGTCGCCTCGGAGCAACTGCCCGAAAGGATCGCCGCCGCGCCTTCGACTTTCGGCAACGCCGCGCCCGCCGACTTCTTGGCGCCCTTGGCCAGAGCGCGCGCGATGCCCATGGCGAGGCCGGCGCCGCCGACCGCGAGCGGCATCGCCGCGCAGGCTTCGCCCGCCGCAATCAAGTGCTCGTCGCGGATCGCGTCGACGATCGCGTAGCGATGACCGGCCGCGCGCAGCTCATCGCAACGCGCGCGCACGGCTACCGCGCCCGCTTCGACGGCCGCGAAATCCACCAGCCCGACGCGGCCCTGCGCCTGCGCGCCCAGCACCCGCACCAGGTTCGAGTCGGTCATCGGCGTGAGCGGGTGGTTGCGCATGCCCGATTCGGCGAGCGGCACGCTGCCGACGAAGAGATTTCCAAGGTACACCGTGCGCTGGTTGCGCGGGTAGGCGGGGGTGGCGAGCGCGAAGTCCGCGTCGAGCGCGGCGAGCAGCGCGTCGGCCACCGGCCCGATGTTGCCGCGCGGCGTGGAATCGAAAGTCGAGCAGACCTTGAAGTAGACGTGGCTGGCCATGGCGCGCCGCAGCCAGGCGAGCGCCTGCAGCGACCATTCGACCGCCTCGCCGGGCGGATTGGTGCGCGACTTCAGCGCCACCACCACGGCGTCGGCGTCCGGCGCGGCAAGCCCCGCTTCCGGCACGCCGTTCACCTGCACGACCGAAAGCCCCTCGCGCGCGAGGGTGACGCCGAGGTCGGTGGCGCCAGTCAGGTCGTCCGCGATGCAGCCGAGGAGCATGGCCGCAATCTAACGCAAATGGCCGGCGCGGTGCCGGCGGCATCGTCCGCAGCCGGATCGTCACCGGGTATGCCGGCAGCGCTATGATCGACGGACGAAATGCCCCGCTCATGTGTTCGCTTCTCATGCCCAGAACCCTGATCCTGACCACCGCGCTGGCGCTGGTGCTCGCCGCGGGCAGCGCATTCCCGGCGCCCCCCGCCACGCGCGACGAGGCGCTCGCGGCCCTGGAGCACCCGGTCACCGAGCGGCGTGCCGAGGCCGTGGTCTGGGTCGCCAACCACGGCAGCATGGTCGATGCCGGCCTGCTCGTGAAGCGCCTGCGCGACGAAAGTCTCTTCGTGCGTGGCTATGCCGAGCAGGGCCTGTGGCTGCTGTGGAGCCGCTCGGGCGATCACGACATCGACGTCGTCATGGCGCGCGGGGTCGATGAAATGCAGTCCGAGCGCTACGCCGAAGCCGTGGCCACGTTCTCGGAGGTCATCGGCCGGCGGCCGGACTTCGCCGAGGGCTGGAACAAGCGCGCCACCGTGCGCTACCTGGCGGGCGAGTACCGCCAGTCGCTCGCCGACTGCGACGAGGTGCTCAAGCGCAACCCGCAGCATTTCGGCGCGCTCTCGGGGATCGGCCAGATCTACTTCGTGCTCGGCGAATACGAAATGGCGCTCAAGTGGTGGCACCGCGCCCTCGAAGTCAATCCCAACATGCTCGGCGTCGAGTTCAACATCAAGCGCGCCGAGGAGCTGCTTCGCGAGAAGCGCGGCCGCAGCACCTAGGCCGCGAGTCTGCCGATCAGTTCCTCCACTGCTGCCGCGGCGAGCAGCGGATGCTCGAACGGAAACAGGTGCCCGCCCGGCACGCGCAGCTTGGCGAACGGCGGCCCGCGCGTCGCCCCGAGTCCCAAGCGCCGCACTACATCCGAATCCACGCCGCCGATGAAGCCCGCCGGCACCTTGAGCGATTGCAGGTTGCGCCCCATGCCGTGAGGGATGGTGCGGTAGATCAGGTACTCGATCTCCGGGTCGATGCGCAGCCGGTAGCGCCCCGGCGCACCGACAAGGCCGTGTTGCACGTAATCCTCCAGGCACTCGTCCGTGAAATGCCGGAAGAGCTTCTTCGATGCGAAGTGCGCCCTCGCCTGCTCGCGGCTCGTCCAGGCGCTGCGCCGCTCGCGCGTCATGCCGGCGGGGGTGACGCGGTCGACGATGCCAAGTCTTTTCACTGCCCCCAGCGCGCGCCCCCTGAAGGCGCCGATGACCGGCGCATCGAGCATGACGATGGCGCGGAAGAGCTCGGGGCGCCGCGCTGCGGCAATGAAGTTCAGGTACGCGCCGAGCGAATGCCCGACGCCGAATACCGGCTCGCCGCGGTATTCGCGCTCGAGCGTGTCGATCAGCTGCTCGACGAGGTGCGGCCAGCCCTCGGTCGGCGGATAGCGCGGGTCGGTGCCGATGGCCTCGATGAAGCCGACGCGATAGTGCTGGCGCACAGGCGCGAGCATCGCCGCATAGCACGGCGCGGGAAAGCCGTTGGCATGCGAGAAGTGCAGGACGGGCTGGGCCACCCGGCCGCTATCGGCTAGACGTAATCCTTGGCGGCCGCGTCGGCGTCGACCGGCGGGCCGACGAGCGCGCCCTGCAAGTAGTCGCAGCCGATCTTGGCAAGCAGATCGCGCTGCGCCGGCGTCTCCACGCCCTCCGCCACCGCTGGCAGGCCAAGCGCGTGCGCGAGCGCGACGATGCCGCCCACCAGAGACGCGGCGCTCTCGTCGCCGGCCGCGTCGGCAACCAGGGTGCGTTCGATCTTCAGCCGGTCCACCGCGAAGCCGCGCAGGGCGGCGAGGCTGGTGCTGCCGGCGCCGAAGTCGTCGATCGCGAGCGCCACGCCCAACGCCTTCAATTTGCGCAGCGTGCTTGCGGCGACCTCGGGCTGCTGCACGAGGACCGCTTCGCCGATCTCCAGCGACAGCAGCTGCGGCGGCAGCCCGGTCTCGGCGAGCGTACGCCGCACCATTTCGATCAGCCCCGGATCATTGAACTGGCGCGCCGACAGGTTTACCGCCACCTGCACGCCGTGCTCGACGCCGATGAACGTGCACCAGCGGCAGGCTTCGCGCAGCGCCCAGCCGCCGATGCCCAGGATGAGACCGGTGTCCTCCGCCAGAGCGGCAAGGTCGCCCGGTGGCACCAGCCCGGTGCGCGGATGCTGCCAGTGCACCAGCGCTTCGTGCGCCGCCACCGTGCGGTCCTTCGCCGCGACGATCGGCTGGTAGTGCAGCTGCAGCTCGCCCAGCTGCACCGCGCGCCGCAGGTCGTTTTCCAGCGCCAGGCGGCGCGACGCCGTCTGGTTCATCTGCTCGGTGAAGAACTGGTAATTGGCGCGCCCCGACTCCTTGGCGTGGTACATCGCCGCATCGGCGTTGCGGATCAGCATGCCGGCGTCGCGCCCGTCCTCCGGAAACACGGCGATGCCGATCGAGGGCGTGACGGTAAGCTCGCGGTCGGCGGCCGGCACCGGCTGCGACAGCGTCTCGATGATCTTGGCGGCAACGTTGGCGGCGTCGGTCGAGCGCTTGGCTTCGGGCAGCACGATCACGAACTCGTCGCCGCCGACGCGGCACACGGTGTCGCCGACGCGCAGCTGCTTCACCAGGCGCTTTGCCACTTCCTTCAGCACCAGGTCGCCGACCGTGTGGCCGAGCGAATCGTTGATCGCCTTGAAGCGATCGAGGTCGACGAACATCACCGCCGTCTGCTTGCGATTGCGCTGGCTGAGCGCGAGCGCCTGCGTCAGGCGGTCTTCCAGGAGGCGACGGTTCGGCAGCCCGGTAAGCGCGTCGTGGTCGGCGAGGTGCTGGGCGCGCTCCTGCGCGTCGCGCAACTCGGCGGTGCGCTCGTTGACCACGCGCTCCAGGCCTTCGCGCGCCGCGTGCTCAGCGGAAACGTCGTCGTAAATCCATATCGAGGCCTCGAGCGGCTGCGCCGCGTCGATCGCCCGGCCGACCACCTTGCACCAGACCAGGCTGCCGTCCTTGCGCCGCACCTGCCGTTCCTGGCTGTAGGCCTCGCCGCTTGCCATCGACGCGTAGGCGAGCCGTCCCACCTCCTCGAACTTCTCGTGCGACAAGTGCATGATCTTGGCGCTCTTGCCGATCAGCTCGCCCGGACCGTACCCGAGCATCTCCTCCATGCGGCGGTTGCAGCGCTGGATGGTGCGCTTGCGCAAGAAAGCGATGCCGATGGTCGCGTTGTCGAGGATCAGCGCCTGCTCGGCGAGCGCGCGGCGCACTTCCTCCTCGCGCCGCCTGGCGTCGCTGATGTCCTCGAACAGCCACACCGTGCCGCGCGACGGGTCCTCCGCCCGCAGCGCGCGCCCCGTGAGCCGGCACCAGAAGCCCGTGCCGTCGCGCCGGCGCAGCCACTGCTCCCGCGAATGCGTTCGTCCGCTATGCACTTCGGCGTAGGATTCGCCCGCCTGCGCGTACTCCTCATCGGTGAAATAGAACTGGCGGGTCGGGGCGCCCGTCGCCTCGCCTGGCTCGTAGCCGAACATCTCCTCGAAGCGGCGGTTGCAGCGCAGGATCTTGCGCTCGCGCGCAAACGAAATGCCGACAATCACGTTGTTGAGCAGCGCCTCCTGCTCGGCGACCAATCGTTGCAGCTCGTCCTCGGCACGGCGCTGCTCGGTGATGTCTTCGTTGGTCCACACCGAGCCCTTGTCCGGCTCCGACGGGTCGATGGCGCGGCCGACGCTGTGGATCCAGATCACGCGGCCGTCCTTGCGCCGGCGCTGCGAGACCTCCTCGTAGGGCACGCCTTTGCGTAATTGCGCGTTGGCACCGTCGAGCCCGCGGTACTCGGCCTCGTCGAGGTATAACAGCGCGGTGGACTTTCCCTTGAGGTCGCCCGGCGCGTAGCCGTACATCTGCTCGAAGCGCGCATTGCAACGCACCACGCGCCGGTCGCGCAGGAACACGATGCCCACCGAGGCGGTTTCGAAGATCGCCTCCTGCTCGCGCAACAACCGCGCCACCTCGTCGCCGTGGCGCCGCGACGAGGTGACGTCGTCGACGATCCAGACCGTGCCGCGGCGCGCGTCGGAGGGGTCGATCGACTTCGCGATCATGCGCGCGAGGAACGTGGTGCCGTCCTTGCGGCGCATTTCCCAGTCGAGGTCGACCTGCTTGCCGGCCGAGAGCACCGGCACGGCGATGCGGCCGAGCGCCTCGTAGCTCTCCTGCGACGGGTACACCACCTCGCCGGGCTGGCCGATCAGCTCCTCGGGCAGCCAGCCGAAAAGTTCGGCGAACTTCGGATTGCAGAGGAAGAACTTGCGGTCGCGCGTGAAGGCGATGCCGATCCAGGCGTTGGCAAGCACCGCCTCGTACTCGAGCTGCGTGAAGCGCGTATGCCCGGCGTAGCCTGCCGGCGGCTGCTCCAGGTTACCCGCGGGTACGGTGCGATCGTTCATCGCGCGCTGGCCAGCACCTCGAAGTCGCGCGCGTAGTCGCGCAGGCGCCGCACGATGTGCCGCCGCTGGTCCGCGCTCAAGCTGCGCTCCAGGCCGGCGAGCATCGTGAACAAGCCCTCCAGGTACGCCCGGTTGGCGGCGGCGAACTCGGGCTCGCGCCTGCGGTCCCAATGCGCGGCCCAGTCGGCCAGCTGCGGCGCGCTCGCTCGCGCGCGCAGCATGGCGAGCAGCTCCGCCTGCAGGCGACGGCGCTCGCGGTCGCGCAGCGCGCCATTGAGCGGCGCGCGCTCGTTGAATTCCCGGACGCGCTCGATTTGCGCATCGTTCAGCTCTCCTAGCCAGTCTTCCAGCTCGTGCACCAGCCGCTTGAAGCGGCGCGCGCGGCGCTCGGCCAGCGTGCCCGCCAGCCAGCGCTCGGCGAACTTGCGGTTGTCCTCCGCGAAGCGCCGCTCCAGGCGCGCGATCTGCACCGGCGCGAGCCGGTCGAGGAAATCGCCCAGCCCGGCGCCCGTGCGGCGCAGTCCCTCGCGCGCCTCTTCCCGCATGGCATCGTACCCCCAAACCAGGTCGTCCCGAGTGGCGCCGCGTTCGAGGCGCGCGCCCGCCTCCTCGGCGAGGTGCGCATAGCGCGGCAGGGCCTCGGCACGGTGCCAGGCGAGAAACGCCGCGAGGCGCGTGTTGAATTCGTCGGCCTGTGCGCGCTCGAGGTCGAAGTAGCGATTGGCCTGCCAGCGAAGCCAGGTATCGGCGTTGTTGTAGGCAAACTCGATCGCGCTGCAACCCGCGGCCAGTGCGACGAGCAGAACCGCCAGCAGGCGCGCCCTCACCAGTAGGTCTCCACCGTGATATGGCCCGGCGCGCGCCGGCGATGCTTGCGCATGCCGCGCTCCTCGAGCGCCGCCGTGACGTCCGTCACCATCGCCGGGTTGCCGCACAGCATGACGTGCGAGCGCGCGGCGCTAAGCTCGGCGGCGGCCGCGCGCTCGAGGCGCGCGTCGCGGATCGCGTCGGGCACCCGGCCGGCGAGCGCGCCCGCCGCTGCCTCGCGGCTGACGAAGGAGACGAAGCCGAATTTGGCGCCGCGGGCGTGCGCGATGTCGCCGATCAGGTCGCGGTAGGCGCCGTCGGCGGCGGTACGCGTGGCATGCACCAGCGTCACCCTGGCGAAGCGCTGCCACGGCGTGTCCGTGCGCAGGATGGACAGGAACGGGCCGAGCCCGGTGCCAGTCGAGATCAGCCACAGGTTCTCGGCCTGAGGCACTTCGCGCAGCACGAGAAAGCCGGCGGGATTGGGCGCCACGAACAAGGGATCGCCCGCGCCGAGCGCCGCCAGGCGCGGCGACAGCGGTCCCTCCTGCACCACGTTGTAGTAGAACTCGAGCGGCTCGGCGCCCGGGGCATTGACGAGGGAATACGGCCGCGCGACGCGCTCGCCGCCGATGTCGAGCGCGAGCTTGGTGAACTGGCCGGCCTCGAACGGGCCGAGCGGCGCCCGGACCTGCAGGCTGAAGAGCCGATCGGTCCAGCGCGTCTGGCCCACCACCCGGCCTTCGAGCCATTTGCTCATGCGAGGCTTCGATTATATTCGGCGCATGCCCGGACTCCTTCCCCTGGCCGACGGCGGCTACGACTTTCTCGAGGGCGTATTCCCCTACTCGCAGGGCGTCATTGCACGCGCGGGCTTCGCCCTCGAGCGCGCGCGCTTTCAGCGGCCGCTGCCGCTGGCGCAGGGCTTCGCCGCCATCGAGGCGCACCTCGCTTCGCTCGGTCGACCGCGCACGGCGCTGTGCGCCGCCGAGCTGCGCTCGCCGCGGCCTTTCACCTTCGGCGGGTTTCGCGAGTTCAATCGAGGCTACGTGGAGGTGCTCGAGACCTGGGGACTGGTGCGCGACGGCCTCAACCCCGTCGCGCGCTCCAATGTCGCACCGGAAGTCGCGCCGCCCGCCGAGCCGGGCTTTCATGCCTTTTGCTACACCGTTCCCGCGAAAGACACGTCGCGCAGCTTCGTCGTCGCCGGCAGCGGCGAGTGGCCCGAGGGCGGCCGCTTTCCCGAGGACATCGTGGCGCGCGGCGACCTGTCGCCGGCGGGCCTGCGCCGCAAGGCGCACTGGGTGCTGGACATGATGGCCGCGCGCCTCGCGGGCCTCGGCGCGCGCTGGAGCGAAGCGAGCGCCACGCAGGTCTACACCGTGCACGACTTCCATCCCCTGGTCGCCAACATCGCCGCGCGCGCCGGTGCGGGCCTGGAATGGAACTACTGCCGCCCGCCGATCGAGGAGATCGAGTTCGAGATGGACGTGCGGCGCGTCACGATGGAGCGGCTGCTCGCCTAGGCGCGGCGCGCCGGTGCGCCCAGGCCTCCTGCGCCGCGCCGAGGATGCCCTTGGGCATGAAGATGATGAATAGCACCAGCATCAGGCCGTAGAGCGTGCTGTCGAGGCCGTGGATGTCATGGCCGAGCGCCAGGCGCAGGCCCTCGGCGAGCAGCAGCGTGAACGCCGCTCCCACGGTGGGTCCGAGGCGCACGAACATGCCGCCGGCGATGGCGCCGAACACCATCTGCAGGCTGATGCCGATGCCCGAGACGGTCTCCGGATTGACGTAGAGCTGGTACTGCGCGTAGAGCACGCCGCCCATGCAGGTCATCAGCGCGGAAATCACGGTGACGGTGAGCTTGAGCCGGGTGACGTTCATGCCGACGGAGGCCGCGGCCTCCTCCTCCTGGCTGATCGCCTGCAGCGCAAGCCGCGCCATCGAGCGGTCGACGCGCGTCCAGATCCACAGCCCCGCCAGCCAGAAGGCGAAGATGATGTAGAACCACACCAGCTTGGAGGAGAACTGCAGCGCGGAAAGCGACCAGGAAGCGTCGGCCAGAGCGGTCACCGGCGTCACGCCGAGCGAGCCGCCGGTCTGGTCGCGGAGCGCGACGATGATCAGGCGCGCCACTTCCGAGAGCGCGAGCGTGACCAGCGCGAAATAGTGGCCCACGATCTTGAAGCGGAAGCACGGGTAGCCGATCAGGATCGCCACCACGCCCGCCACGCCGAGCGCGAGCGGGATGCCGAACCAGGGCGAAAGCCCGAAGTGGTTCCAGCCCATCACCACCACGTACGCGCCGATGCCGAGGAATGCGCCGTGGCCCAGGCTCACCAGCCCGAGGCGCCCCATCACCGCCCAGCCGGTATACACGAAGGCCCACAGCAGCGTCATGATCAAGAGGTGCAGCGGGTAGTTGCCCATGCCCGCGAGCGGCGCCGTGGCAAGCAGCGCCAGGCCGATCCAGCGCAGCGTGTTGCCCACGTTACTTGCCTCCGAGAAGGCCCTGAGGCCGCCAGAACATCATCGCGATGAAGAACAGGAACGCGAATACGTAGCCCCATTCGATGTGCAGGATGTAGCCGCCCACCGAGATGAACTGGGCGAAGATGAACGCGGCGATGAAGCCGCCGAGCATGTTCCCGAGCCCGCCCAATACGCAGATCATGAAGGTGATGGGGCCGAAGGTGAGGCCGATCGCGGGGTGGATGTCGTACTGCAGCACGAGCAGGCAGGCCGCGAGCCCCGCCAGTGCGCCGCCCAGCGCCGAAGTGATGACGAAGATGCGGTTCGCGTTCACCCCCATCAGCGGCATGATGGCGCGGTCCTGCGAAATGGCGCGGATCGCGGTGCCGACGAAAGTACGTGTGAGGAACAGGTACATGCCGATCATGCCGCCAAGCGCCACCAGGAAGGCGATGAGCCGCGCGAAGCTGAGGTACATGTCCCCGAACTGCAGCGCCGGCAGGTTGACGCCGATGTTGCGGAACTCGACGCCGAAGGCGAGCGTGGCTGCGGCCTGCAGGAAGAAAAGCACCCCGCCGGTCACCAGCAGCTGGTTGATCGGCTCGGCGGCAAGCACCGGTCGGATCACGAACTGGTGCAGCAGCGCGCCGAGCACCGCCACCGCCAGGATGGCGACCAGCATCGCCAGCCACAGCGGCCAGCCGAACACGTTGTGCGAGTAGTACACCGCATACATGCCGATC
>JAOTWE010000031.1 GCA_029863065.1 Betaproteobacteria bacterium | reverse complement strand
CGTGGTCGGCGCCATCACGCCGTGGAACTATCCGCTGCACCAGATCGCGCTCAAGGTGGCGCCGGCGCTCGCCGCCGGCTGCACGGTGGTGCTGAAGCCTTCCGAGATCGCGCCCTTCAACGCCTTCATCCTCGCCGAGGTGGTGGAAGCCGCCGGCCTGCCCAAAGGCGTATTCAACCTCGTCACCGGCTTCGGCCCGGTGGTGGGCGAGGCGCTGGTCAAGCACCCGCGGGTCGACATGATCTCGTTCACGGGCTCGACGCGCGCCGGCAAGCGCATCTCCGAAGTCGCGGCGCAGCAGGTGAAGCGCGTGGCGCTGGAACTGGGCGGCAAGAGCGCGTCCGTCATCCTGGAGGACGCCGACCTCGCCGCCGCGGTGAAGGGCACGGTGAACGGCTGCTACCTCAATTCAGGGCAGACCTGCACGGCGCTCACCCGCATGCTGGTTCCGGCCTCGAGGTACGAAGAGGCGGCCAAGCTCGCGGTGGAGACGGCGAAGGGATTCACGCTCGGCGATCCGCTCCAGGAATCGACGCGGCTCGGGCCGCTGTCCTCGCAGGCGCAGCTCGAGCGCGTGAGGAGCTACATCAAGAAGGGCGTGGAGGAAGGTGCCGAGCTCCTCGCTGGCGGCGCCGAAAAGCCCGAGGGCCTGCCGGGCGGCTACTTCGTCAAGCCGACCATTTTCGGCAAGGTGAACAACTCCATGACCATCGCCCAGGAGGAGATCTTCGGCCCGGTGCTCTCCATCATCCCCTACAAGGACGAGGAGGAAGCGGTCACGATCGCCAACGACTCGCCCTATGGACTGGCGGGCGCCGTGTGGTCGAAGGACGACGCGCACGCGCAGGCGGTGGCGCGCCGCATCCGCGCAGGGCAGATCGACCTCAACGGCGGCGCTTTCAACATGAACGCACCCTTCGGCGGCTTCAAGCAGTCCGGCCACGGGCGCGAGGCGGGCGTCTACGGGCTGGAGGAGTTCCTCGAGCTCAAGTCGCTGCAGCTCAAGGGCTAGCTAGCTGCGGCGGGTGATCAGCGCGTCGACTGCCGCGACCCCCTGAGCGCCGCAGCGCAAGGGATTCACGTCCAGCTCCTCGATCTCGCCGGCGAGGTCCGCGGCGAGCTCTGAGACGCGCGCGATCGCATCGGCAAGCGCGTCCACGGCCACCGGCGCGCTGCCGCGAAACCCGGTCAGCAGCTTGCAGCCCTTCAGCCGAGCGAGCATCGCTTTCGCCTGCGCAACGGACACCGGGGCAAGCGCGGCGACGCTGTCCTGCATCAGCTCCACCAGCACGCCGCCCGAGCCGACCACCACCACCGGCCCCACGACCGGATCCACTCGCGCGCCGACGATGACCTCGACGCCCGGGATCATCGGCTGCACCAGCACGCCGCGCAGCTCGTGACCGCGCGCGGCGGCCTCAATCTCGTCGTAGGCCCGCTCAAGCTCGGCATCGTGGCCGATGCCGAGCTTCACCACGCCCAGCTCGGTCTTGTGCAGGATGGTGGGCGATTCGGCTTTCAGCGCCACCGGGTAACCGAAGGCTCGCGCGGCGGCGAGCGCTTCGTCCACGCCGCGCGCCAGGCGCTCCTCGATCACGGGCACGCCGTAGACTGCAAGCACGCGCTTCGCCTCGCTCTCGGTCAGGCTCGGCCCCGCGTTCGCGAGCAACTCGCCCGCCGCCTGCGCGGCGCCGGGTGGAGAGACGCGCGCCGTCGGCTTGGTCTCTTGCTCCGCGTGCGCATGCCACGCGGCGATCGTCGCGAAGCAGCGCTCCATGGAGCGGAACACGGGGATCTTGTCGTCCTTCTCGTAGGCGTCCGAGCCTGGGCCCTGCAGCCATTCGGAGAGCCAAACCAGCACGATCGGCTTCGCCTGCTCGCGCGCCATCGCCGCCATCGCCGGCACGCGGTCCCTGGCGGTCTCCGCGATCGCCACGGTCGCGGGGACGACAAGCACGCCGTACTGCGCATCGCCAAGCAGTGCCCGGCAACACCGGCCGAAGGACTCGGGAACGTTGATCACCTGCCCGGTCGGATCGCAGGGG
This sequence comes from Betaproteobacteria bacterium, assembly GCA_029863065.1. Taxonomy (GTDB): domain Bacteria; phylum Pseudomonadota; class Gammaproteobacteria; order Burkholderiales; family SG8-39; genus JAABQT01. Next base: position 16,172 of record JAOTWE010000031.1, on the reverse strand, counting down.
TTCCTCGCGGCGCCGAACTCGGGAACGATGGCGCGCAGCTTCGTCACCGTCACCGGCAGCGGCTGCGGCATGGCCACGCCATGGGCGGCCGCCTTGTCCGCGGCCATCACGCCCGCGCCGCCCGAGCCCGAGATCACCGCCACGCCGCGCGCGAGCGGCCGGCCGGCGGCGGCAAAGAAGCCCGCGGTTTCGAGCAGCGCATCGTAATCCGCCACCGCCACGAAGCCCGCGCGCTCGAACAGCGCGCGCCAGGCCACCGCCGAGCCGGCGAGCGAGCCGGTGTGCGAGCGCGCGGCGGCCGCGCCGTCTTCGCTCGTGCCGAGCTTGAAGACGATCACCGGCTTGCCGTGGCGACGCGCACGCTCGCCCGCTTCCAGCATGCGCGCGGCGCTCGGCGCGCCCTCGAACAGGCAGGCGATCGCGCGCACCTCGTCATCCTCGGCCATCGCCGCGGTGAGATCGCCCACATCCACGTCGGCGGAATTGCCGACAGAAAAGAAGTGGCGGATGCCGAAGCCGCGATCCCAGGCTTGCGCGAGCGAGTAGCCGAGCGCACCCGACTGGCTGACCACGGCGATCGACCCGGCGCCCGCCGGCGCGCGCGCGTACTCGGGAATGAAGGTCATGCCGGCGCGCAGCGCGTGATTGACGAGCCCCATGCAGTTCGGCCCGAGCATCGGCATCTGCGCGGCACGCGCGATGTCGGCCAGGCGCCGCTGCGTTCGCCCCGCGTCCGCGTGCGCCATCTCGCCGTAGCCCGAGGCGTAGACGATGGCGGCGCCGGCGCCGGCCGCTGCGGCTTGTTCGAGCGTGCGCTCCACGCCCTCGCGCGGCACGACGAGCACCACGCAATCGGGCGCATGCGGCAGCGCCGCGAGCGAGGCGTAGCAGCGCCGCTCGCCGATGCGCTCGTACTTGGCGTTCACCGGGAATACCTCGCCCGCGTAATGCGCAAGGTTCTCCAGCGTGCGCATGCCGAAGGAGCCGGCGCGCGGCGAGGCGCCGACCACGGCGATCGAGCGCGGCGCGACAAGCCGCTCGAGCTGGGCGCGCGTGTACGCCGCGCGGCGCTCCGGTGTTAGCATAGCCGCGACGATAACAGCATCGGCCACCATGAACGTCAAGCAGCTTCTTGATCTGAAGGGGCGCGTCGCGCTGGTTACCGGCGGCTCGCGCGGGCTCGGTTTGCAGATGGCCGAAGCGCTCGGCGAGATGGGAGCGCGGCTCGCGCTTACCGCCCGCAAGCAGGCCGAGCTCGACGAAGCCGTAGCCCGCCTGAAGGCACAGGACATCGAGGCCTCGGCCTTTGTATGCGATCTCGGCAAGCGCGACAGCATCGCCCCGGCGCTCGAGGCCATCCTCGCCAAGCTTGGCAAAGTGGACATCCTTGTCAACAACGCCGGCGCCACCTGGGGCGCGCCGGCCGAGGATCACCCGCTCGATGCCTGGGACAAGCTCGTCAACCTCAATCTCACGGGCACATTCCTCGCATCGCAGCTCATCGCCAAGAAATCCATGATCCCGTCGAAATGGGGCCGCATCGTCAACGTCGCCTCGGTCGCCGGGCTGATGGCGAGCGACCCGCGCGTGGTGAAGACGGTGGCCTACAACGCCACCAAGCACGGCGTGGTGGGCATCACGCGCCAGCTCGCCGCGGAATGGGGCGAGCACGGCATCACCGTGAACGCCATCTGCCCGGGGTTCTTCCCCTCGAAGATGACCAAGGCGACGCTCGACGCGCTCGGGCGCATGGTGGCCGAGCTGACGCCGACCAAGCGCCTCGGCAACGAAGAGGACCTGAAGGGGCTCGTCGTGCTGCTCGCTTCCGAGGCCTCGCGCCACATCACGGGCCAGGCGATCGCGGTGGACGGCGGAGCGCTGCTCATATGAGCGCCGAGGCGAAGCTGCAGTACACGCGCGACTACCAGAACCGGATCCCGTTCGTCGCGCACCTCGGCCTCACCACCGACGAGCTCGGCGCGGGCACGGCGAAACTCTCCATGTCGCTGCCCAGACATTTCACCAACAGCCTGGGAACGGCGCATGGCGGCGTCATCATGTCGCTGCTCGACGTGGCGCTGTGCACGGCGGCGCGCACGCTGCACCCGGATTCCGTAGGCGTTGTCACCATCGACATGACCACCTCGTTCATCGGCGGCGGCAAGGGCGACCGTCTGATCGCCGAAGCGCGCGTGCTGAAGGACGGGCGCAGCATGACCTTCGTCGAGGGCGAGGCGAAGAACGCCGACGGCTCGCTGGTGGCGAAGGCCATCGGCACGGTGCGCGTGCGCAATCCAGAATCTAAAGAGGAGAGCCGGTCATGACCACCAACCCCTATTCGGCGCCCGTCGCCAAGGTCGCGGACGTCGCCGCGCCGCTGGGCAAATTCATTCCCGGCGGCCGCGCGGTCGCCGCGGGGCAGGGCTGGACCTGGTTCACCCAGGGCTGGGATCTCTTCAGGCGCCAGCCGGCCCTGTGGATCGGCATGACGGTGACGCTGTTCGTGATCCTGCTCGCGCTGGCGTTCATCCCGCTGCTTGGGCCGCTCGCCAACTCCCTTTTGTGGCCGGTGCTCGTGGCCGGGCTGCTGATCGGCTGCCGCGCCCTCGCCGAGGGCGGCAACCTGGAATTCGGCCATTTGTTCGCTGGCTTCCGCGAGCGTTTCGGCACGCTCATCGGCGTGGGCGCCATCGCGTTCGGCATATCGCTGGCGATCGGGATTCTCGTCGCGGCGGTGATGGGTCTCGGCATGTTCGCGCTGGTCGCCGGCCGCCCTGGCCCAGGGGTCGGGCCGCAGGCCCAGATGACCATGGCGCTCCCGTTTCTGGTGATGATGGCGCTGCTGCTGCCGCTGTTCATGGCGCTTTGGTTCGCGCCGCCGCTGGTGGCCTTCCATGAGCGCGGGCCGGTGGAGGCGATGAAGGAAAGCTTCACCGGCTGCCTTAAGAACATCGTGCCCTTCCTGGTCTACGGCCTGATCGGCCTCGTGCTCTCGATACTCGCCTCGATTCCCTTCGGTCTGGGCTGGCTGGTGCTCGGGCCAGTGCTGATCGCCTCGGTGTACGCGTCCTACCGGGACATCTACCTCGAGGCCTAGCCGGCGGTGAGGAGCTTGCGCCCGAACCATAGCCAGGCGAGTCCGGCGAACTGGGTGAGCCAAAGCATGCCGAGCGCCCAGGGATAGGCCGCGGGCGCGTAACCGGCCGCCGACTGCGGCCACAGGCTGAGGATCAACCCCACTGCCGCCTGGCCGCTGAACATGCCGACGAAGACAAAAACGTTCAGCGCCGTGTTTACGCGCCCGGCCATATGCCTCGGATAGCGGCGCGAAAAGAGCGAGTAGGACAGCACCACCGCCGTTGAGCACGCGAAAAACAGGCTCCACAGCGCGAGCGCGCCGGTGCGCACGCCGAGCGCAAGGAGCGCGAGACTTACGGAAGCCGCCGCCACGCCGCCGGCAAGCAGCGGCAGCGTGCTGCGGCCGCTGCGCACGCGCACGTCAGCCGCTCGCCCGAAACCGACGTAGCCGAGCATCATGGCGATGCTGAACAGGAGCAGCGCGCGCGCCACCTGCGCCGGGCTGTAGCCGGCGATGTCGCGCAGCCAGGTCGCCACCCACAGCGTCGACAGCGACACCGCCGCCAGCTGGCTCGCGCCAATGCACAGCGCCACGCGCCAGAACGCGCGATCCCGGGCGATCGCGGCAAGACCGCGCAGCTGCGCGACTATGCTTTCGCCGCGCTGCGTGGCGGTGCGCTCGGGCACCGCCAGGTAGAGCAGCAGGCTGACCGCGATGTTCAGCGCCACGATGCCGGCAATCACCTCGCGCCAGTGCAACACGCGCAGCAGCATCTCGAGGGGCACCGTGGCCACCATCGCGCCCAGCATGCCGCTCGCGAAGGCGACGCCATTCATGGTGGCGATGCGCTCCGGCGGGTACCACAGCGCGAACGCCGAGAACGCGGCCATCAGGCAGCCCGAGACGCCCAGGCCGATCAGGCCGCGCGCCGCGGTGAGCTCGGCCGCGCTCGTGCCGAACGCGAACCAGGTGCCACCCGCGGCGGCAACGAGCAGCATGGTGGCGTTGACGCGCCGCGGACCGTAGCGATCCAGCAGCACGCCGAGCGGCAGCTGGAACACGGCGAAGGCGAAGAAGAAGATGGCGGTGAGCAGCCCCAGGCCCGCGGCGGAAAGCCCGAGCTCGCGCGCGATCTCCGGCCCGATGATGGCGTTGACCGAGCGGTAGACGTAGGAGACGAAATACCCCGCCAGGAACGGCAGGGTGACGCGCGCCAGAAGCCTGCCCGCAGGTTGCGCCGCGTCCGCTTCGTCGGCTCGCATGCGGCGACGTCGCGCCCCGCTCAGGCCGCGGCGCTGCGCTCCTCGGCGGCGGGCCCTTCGATCACGAGCATCAGGTCTTCGGCCTTCACTTCGGTGTCGCCGAGATCCCAGAACAGGATGCGCTTCTTGTCGCGCTCGATGCCGATGACCAGGATCGGCAGAGCGCGCACCTGGCGCCCGATTTCACCCTTGTTGGGACTGCGCTCGCTGAGTCGCACGCGGCCGCGCTCGGTGAGCATCTCGTTGATCAGGCCGACGGTGTAGGCGCTCTCGACGGCGTCGGCGAGCAGATAGCCGCCGACGCGCGCCGGCGAGACGATCACGTCCGCGCCGCCCTGGCGCAGCAGCTTCGCGTTCTCGTTTTCGCGCACGCTGGCGATGATGCGCAGCTCCTTCGAGAGCTGGCGCGCGGTGAGCGTGGCGAGCACCGCAGTGTCGTCGCGGCCGACGCAGACGAGGAGCGCGCGCGCCTGCTGTACCACGGCGCGGCGCATGATCTCCTCGCTGGTGCAGCTGCCCACCAGCGCGACGAAGCCGGCCTCGGCGGCGGCGCGCGCCGCGCTTTCGTTCTGGTCGATCACCACCACGTGATCGGGCTTTTCGCCCTTGGCGACGAGTTCAACCGCAGCGATGCGCCCGCTGTGGCCGAAGCCGCAGACGATGACGTGGCCGGACAGGGATTCCTCGAGCTTTTTCATGCGGCGCTCCTCCATCATGCGCTGGAACACCATCTGGTAGGCGGTGCCCACGAATACGAACAGGACAAAAAACCGGATTGGCGTGACGAAGAAGGAATCGATCATGCGGGCACGGTCGGTGACCGGCACGATGTCGCCGTAGCCGACCGTGGTCACCGTCACCATCGTGAAGTAGACGACGTCGACGAACGACACCACGCCGTCCACCTGGTCGCGCAGGCCGCCGCGGTCCAGCCAGAGCACCGCCACCACGCTCACGAACAGCCCGATGACAATGGCGACGCGCACCGCCAGCGTGCGCGCCGCGGTCGACTCCTCCCGCCGCACCAGCAGGCGCACGCGCCGCCCCGAGCCGCGCCGCGGAAACAGCTGCACGCGCAGCAGCCGCGCGAGCAGCCGGGACTCTTCTCGATCTTCGGCCATCGCGGCGGGCGGCGTGGGGGTGCGTGCGCTCAGGGCTTCGGCGTCTCTAGTCCGCCGAGAATGAGGCGGTTCCAAGTCGGAGCGATGACCATCTCGTTGATGCAGGTCCGTGCCGGCATCGTCGCCACAAACAGAATCGCCTTACCGAGGTCTTCGGGCTGGGCCATGCGTGCGCGCTCCTCCTTGGACGGCGGGATCGGACGCTTTTCCATGATTGGCGTCGCCACTTCACCAGGCAGGATCGAGGTGGCGCGAATGCCGTTGGCGCATTCCTCGATGGTGATCGACTCAGTCAGCGCGATGACCGCGCGCTTGGTCGCGTTGTAGGCGGGTCCGGTCAGCGCACTTGCATAGCGCCCCGCCCAGGACGAGACGTTGATGATGAGCCCGTCCTTGCGCGTGCGCATGCCCGGCAGCACGGCATGGCAGCAGTAGAACATGCCCGACAAGTTGATCGCCACGACCTGGTCCCAGCCCTCGACCGACACGTTATGGAACGAGCGCTTGGGCAGATTGACGCCTGCGCTGTTCACCAGGATGTCGATGTGGCCGCGGCGCTTCTGGATCTCGGCTGCCGCCTTGGCAACCTCCTTCTGGTCCGCAACGTCCAGCGCGATCACCTCGCCGCTACCCGCGTCGCGCAACTCCTTCTCGGCATTCTTCAGGGTCTCCGCACTGCGGCCTGAGACGACGACGTGCGCGCCGGCCTTCGCCAACGCGATCGCTCCCGCCAGCCCGATGCCCGAGCCGCCGCCCGTGATCCAGGCGACCTTCCCCTTCAACTCAGCGCTTGGCATATTGCGTCGCTCCGAACAGCACCTCTTTCTGCTCCTTGCTCATTTCCGGGCGCCGCCGGTCCGCGAGCACCTGCAGCGCGCGCTGCACTGCCGGCCGCGCGGCGATGCCGTCGCGCCAGCGCCGCACGTTGGGGTACTCGTCGATGTTGACGCCCTGGCGCTCGGGAAAGCGCATCCAGGGCATGGTCGCCATGTCGGCGATGGTGTATTCGTTGCAGGCGAGGAACTTGGACTCTTTCAGCTGGCGATCCACCACGCCGTACAGTCGGTTGGCCTCGTTCTTGTAGCGGTTCATGGCGTACTCGATCTTCTCCGGCGCATAGCCGAGGAAGTGGTGCGCCTGGCCGAGCATCGGCCCGATGTGCCCCATCTGGAACATGACCCACTGCATTACCTGCCAGCGCTTGCGGATGTTCTCCGGAAGGAATTTTCCGGTTTTCGACGCCAGGTAAAAGAGCATCGCGCCCGACTCGGCGAGCGCCATCGGCTTGCCGTCCGGGCCGTCGGAATCGACCATCGCCGGCATCTTGTTGTTGGGCGAGATCTTGAGGAACTCGGGCTTGAACTGGTCGCCCGCGCCGATGTCGATCGGGATCACCTTGTACGGCAATCCCGTCTCCTCCAGCATGATGTGGATCTTGTGCCCGTTGGGCGTAGGCCAGGTATAGAGGTCGATCATGTGAGTTTCACCAGTTGTTTGCCGAAGTTTTCGCCCTTCAGGAGGCCGATGAGGCCCTTGGGCGCGTTTTCCAATCCCTGCAGCACGGACTCGCGGTACTTGAGCTTGCCGGCCAGCACGAGATCGAGCAAGGCCTGATTCGCTTCCGGGTAGCGCTGCAGCCAGTCGAACACGATCATGCCCTGCACCTTGATGCGGTTGACGAGGATCGAGCGGAACATCTTCACGCCGTAGGGCTCCTTGGTGTTGTAATCGGAGATCAGGCCGCAGATGGCGACGCGCCCGCGCACGTTCATCAGCCTGAGCACGGTATCGAGGATCTCGCCGCCCACGTTCTCGAAATCGGCGTCGACGCCTTTCGGGCACGCGACCTTCAGCTGGTTGTACAGGTCGCCCGCTTTGTAGTCGACGCAGGCGTCGAAGCCAAGCTCCTTCACCACGTAGTCGCACTTGGTTTTGCCGCCGGCGATACCGACCGCGCGGCAACCCCAGGCCTTGGCGAGCTGCCCGACCACGCTGCCCACTGCGCCGGAGGCCGCGGACACCACCACCGTCTCGCCGGGCTTGGGCGCGCAGATGTCCTTCATGCCGAAGTACGCCGTGCGTCCCGGCATGCCGAGGCAGCCGAGGAAATAGGATAGCGACACTTTCGAGGCATCCACCTTCGTCAGCAGCTCGCCCTTGCCGCTCCAATAGAGCTGCCAGCCCGAGGGCGCAGTCACCTTGTCGCCCGGCTTGAAGCCCGGGTGCTTCGATTCCACCACTTCGCCGGCGGTCTCGCCGGTCATCACTTCGCCGATTTCGACGCCCTTCACGTAGCTCTTCTGCTGGCTCATGCGGCCGCGCATGTACGGGTCGAGCGAGAGCCAGTGATTTTTCACCAGCACCTCGCCCTCGGCGGGCTTGGGGACGGGCGCCGTCTCGGCGCGGAAATTGGCCTCGGTGACCCAGGCTTCCGGGTAGCTGGCGAGGACGATGCGCTTATTGTCCATGCGGAATTCCCTGCAAAAAGGAATGCGATGGTAGCGCAGCTACTGCCAGGATGGCTTGCGCTTTTCGAGGAACGAACGCATGCCCTCGCGGGCCTCGGCGAGCGCCGCTGCGGTCTCGGCGGCAAGTTGCGGCGTGAGCGGCACCCCTTGCACATGCAGCAGCAGCTTCTTGGCGCGCGCCAGTGCCTCGGGCCCCGCCAGCGCCATCCGTTCGCACATTTTGCCGACAACAGTGTCGAGTTCCGTGGCGACGACGCACTCGTGCACGAAGCCGATCCTCTTCGCCTCCGGCGCTGACAGCCGCTCGCCCGTCAGCATGTAGCGCCGCGCCTGCGCCGCGCCCATGGCGCGCACGAGGTACGGGCTGATCATCGCCGGCACGAGGCCGAGGCGGGTCTCCGGGAGCGCGAACTCGGCTTCCTCGGATGCGACGACCAGGTCGCAGGCCGCGACCAGACCCATGCCGCCGGCGAACGCCGGCCCATGCACGCGCGCGACGACCGGCTTCGGATAGCCGTGCAGCCGGAAAAGGAGCTTGGCGAACCGCGACGCCTCGCGGCGCGAGCGCGCCTTCGTCATCTTCGCCGCCTTTTCCATCTTCGCGAGGTCGCCGCCTGCGCAAAACGCAGGCCCGCGTCCCGCGAGCACCAGCACGCGCGTCTGGGCGTCGCTTTGCAGCACGTCGAGCGCCGTCTCCAGCGCCGCAATCAGCTCGTCGCTGAGCGCGTTGCGCGCCTGCGGCCGGTTCATCCACAGCCAGGCCGCAGGGCCGTGCCGCTGGATGTCGAGAATCACGACAGCGCCAAGCGCCGGCGCGCTGCCGTGTACTCGGCAGCAAGCTTCGCCACCACCTCGGCGACGGGCATTACCTTGTCGATCTGGCCCACACCCTGCCCGGCGCTCCAGATGTCGCGCCATACCTTCTTCTCGACGCCGCTCGCGGAGCCGAAGTTCATCTTCTTCGGGTTGGACTTCGGCAGGTTCAGCGGATCGAAGCCTGCGGCGACGACGCTGTGCTTCAGGTAGTTGCCGTTCACGCCGGAGAAGAGGTCGGTGTAGACGATGTCGGCCGCCGCAGCCTTCAGGATTTCCTCCTTGTAGCGCTCCGGCACGCTCGCTTCCGGCGTGGCGAGAAAGCGCGTGCCGATGTAGGCGAGATCCGCTCCGGCCGCGAGCGCCGCGAGGATGGCGTCGCCCGAGGCGATCGCGCCCGAGAGAATGATGGGGCCGTCGAAGAAGCGCCGCACCTCGCCCACCAGGGCGAAGGGCGAGAGCATGCCGGCGTGGCCGCCCGCGCCCGCGCACACCAGGATCAGGCCGTCGACGCCCGCCTCGAGCGCTTTCTCGGCGTGGCGCACGTTGATGACGTCGTGCAGCACGATGCCGCCGTAGGCGTGGATCGCGGGTATGACGTCGTTCGGCGCCCTGAGGCTGGTGATGGTGATCGGCACCTTGTGGCGGATGCACACCTCGAGATCGTGCTCGAGGCGGTCGTTCGACTTGTGCACGATCTGGTTGACCGCATACGGCGCGGCGTCGGGTGTGCCGGTGAGCGTCTGCTCGATCTCGGTGAGCCACTGATCGAGCGCTTCTTTCGGCCGCGCATTCAACGCCGGAAACGAGCCAACGATGCCCGCCTTGCACTGCTCGATGACGAGCTTCGGGTTGCCGGCGATGAACATCGGCGCGCCGATCACCGGGAGCTTCAGGCGCTGCAGGACCGGCGGCAGCGCCATCAGGCGAGCGGCTTGTTCTTCGCAGCGAGGTCGCGCAGGAGCTTCGGCGGCGCGAAGCGCGGCCCGCACGACTTGGCCAGCGCTTCGGCGCGCTTGACGAATTTCTTCACGCCGACGTGGTTCACGTACTGCAGCGCACCGCCCGCCCAGGCCGGAAAGCCGATGCCGAACACCGAGCCGATGTTGCCGTCGTGCACGTGCTCGAGCACGCCTTCCTCGAGGCAGCGCGCGGTCTCGATTGCCTGGCGATAGAGCAGCCGCTCCTTCAGCTCCTCGAAGTCCCACTTCGCGCCTTTCTTGCCGAAGTGCTTCGCCAGCTCGGGCCAGAGAAATTTCCTGCCTTCCTTGGGATACTCATAGAAACCGCCGCCCCCCGCGCGCCCCGGTCGCTTGAACTCCTTCACCATGCGCACGATCACTTCCTGCCCCGGCTGCGGCGCATACTTCTTCCCTGCGGCCTCGAGATCGGCCTTGGCCTGGTCCATCACGGCCACCGAGAGCGACATCGAGGTCTCGTCGATTACCGCGAGCGGCCCCACCGGCATGCCGGCGAGGCGACCCGCGTTCTCGATCGCCGCTGCCGGGATGCCCTCGACGAGCATCGCGCAGCCTTCGGCGACGAAGGTGCCGAAGGTGCGGCTGGTGTAGAAGCCGCGCGAGTCGTTCACGACGATGGGAATCTTGCCGATCTGCAGCACGTAGTCGTAGGCGCGCGCCAGCGTCTCGGCCGAGGTCTTCTTTCCCTTGATGATCTCGACCAGCTGCATCCGGTCCACCGGCGAGAAGAAATGCAGGCCGATGAAATTTTCGGGCTTTGTCGACGCCTGTGCGAGCCCACTGATCGGCAGCGTCGACGTGTTGGAGGCGAAGATGCCGCCAAGAGCAAGCATCGGCTCGGCCTCCTTCGTCACCTGCGCCTTCAGCTCGCGCTTCTCGAACACCGCCTCGATGATCAGGTCGCAGTCCCGCAGGTCCGCGGCGCTCGCGGTAGGCGTGATCAGTGCGGGCGCCTGGGGACGATTGCGCTTGGCGGCGAGCTTTTCGCCGTAGGACTTGCCCTCTTGCGCCTGCTCGAGCGTGACGTCCTTCAGGATGCACGGCACGCCGCGGCTCGCGTTCGCCCAGGCGATGCCGCCGCCCATCATGCCCGCGCCGAGAATGCCGACTTTCGTCGCCTTCCACTTCGGCACGTCCTTCGGGCGCGAGGCGCCGGAGCGGATCGCGCTGCGGTTGAAGAAGAGCGAGATCAGGTTCTTCGCCACCTGCCCGACGGCGAGCTTGGCGAGATACCGCGATTCGATCCTGAGCGCGGTGTCGAAATCGACGCTCGCGCCTTCCACCGCCGCGGCCATGATCGCTTCGGGCGCCGGGTAGAGGCCGCGCGTCTTCTCGATGAGCATGGCCGGCGCGATAGTCAGCATCTGCGCGATCTGCGGGCTCGCGGGCGTGCCGCCAGGAATGCGGTAGTTCTCCTCGTCCCAGGGCTGCTTCGGCGACGGATTCTTCGCGATCCACTCGCGCGCCATGCGAAAGTGATCCTCGCGGCTCGCCGCCAAACCCTGCAGGAAGCCGAGCTGCGCGGCTGCCGCAGGGCGCAGGGTCTTGCCTTCCATGAGCATGGGCAGCGCCGCCTGCAGGCCGAGAAGCCGCACGGTCTTCGTCACGCCGCCCGCGCCGGGCAGCAGGCCGAGGGTCGCTTCGGGGAGCCCCAGCTCGATGCGCTCGTCATTCAGGCAGATGCGGCAATGCGCGGTCAGCGCGAGCTCCCAGCCGCCGCCGAGCGCCGCCCCCTCGAGGCAGGCGACCACGGGCTTGCCGAGGCGCTCGAGCTTGCGCATTTGCGCCTTCGCCGCTTCGATCCAGGCGAAGACCTTAGGACCGTCGTCGGCGCCGAACTTGATCACGTCTTTCAGCTCCGCACCGGCAAAGAATGTCTTCTTGGCGGAGCAGAGGATGACGCCGGCGATGTCGTTCTTTTCCTTTTCCAGCCGCGCCACCGCCGCGGTGAAGGCCTCCTGCCACGCGGCGGTCATGGTATTGACCGGCGCGCCGGGCGCGTCGAAGGTCAGGGTGACGATGCGGTCGTCGCCCTTTTCGTAGCGCACCGGCATCAAAGCCGCTCGACGATGGTGGCGATGCCCATGCCGCCGCCGACGCACAGCGTGGCAAGGCCGTAGCGCAGCTTCCTGCGCTCGAGCTCGTCGATGAGCGTGCCCAGGATCATGGCGCCGGTGGCGCCCAAAGGATGGCCCATGGCGATCGAGCCGCCGTTCACGTTCACCTTCTCTTGCGGCACGCCCATTTCCTTCATGAACTTCATCGGCACGACGGCAAAGGCTTCGTTCACTTCGAAGAGGTCGATCTGGTCGATCTTCAGCTTCGCCTTCTCGAGCGCCTTCCTTGCCGCGGGCATCGGCCCGGTGAGCATGATCGTCGGATCGGCGCCGGAGAGTGCCGCGGCGACGATGCGCGCCCGCGGCTTGAGCCCCAGTTCTCTGCCTTTCTTCTCCGTGCCGATCAGCACGGCGGCCGAGCCATCGACGATGCCCGAGGAATTGCCCGGGGTGTGCACGTGGCGGATGCGCTCGACCTGCGGGTAGCGGCGGATCGCCACCGCGTCGTAGCCCATCTCGCCCATCTTGTCGAAGGAGAGCTTGAGGGCGCCAAGGCCTTCCCTGGTGGTGTGTGGCTTGATGAACTCGTCGTGATCGAGGATCACGTCGCCGACCGCATCCTTCACCGGCACGACGGATTTCTTGAAGCGCCCGCTTTCCCGCGCCGCCGCGGCCTTCTGCTGCGACTTGAGCGCGAACTCGTCCACCGCCTCGCGCGAGAATTCCTCGAGCGTGGCGATGAGGTCGGCACTGATGCCCTGCGGGATGAATGCCAGGTCGATGCTCGTTTGCGGGTCGCAGGCCCAGGCGCCGCGGTCCGAGCCCATCGGCACGCGCGACATCGACTCGATGCCGCCGGCGACCACCAGGTCTTCCCAGCCCGAGCGCACCTTCTGCGCGGCGAGATTGACGGCTTCGAGCCCGGAGGCGCAGAAGCGGTTCAGCTGGAATCCCGGCACCTTCCAGTCCCAGCCCGCGGCGAGCGCCGCGGTCTTGGCGATGCACGAGCCCTGCTCGCCCGAGGCGGTGACACAGCCCATCACCACGTCTTCCACCTCGCCCGTGTCGAAGTCGTTGCGGCGCTGCAGTTCCTGCAGCACGCCAGCGAGCAGCGTCACCGGCTTCACCTCGTGCAGCGAGCCGTCGCGCTTGCCCTTGCCGCGCGGCGTGCGGATCGCGTCGAAGATCATTGCTTCGTGTGCGCTCCTAGCCATCCTTGCCTCCTAATCCCATCGAGCGGGATATCACTTCCTTCATGATCTCGCTGGTGCCGCCGTAGATGCGCTGCACGCGCGCGTCCGCGTAGGCGCGCGCGATGGGAAACTCCCACATGAAGCCGTAGCCGCCGTGCAGCTGCAGGCACTCGTCGATCACCTTGCACTCGAGGTCGGTGACCCAGTATTTGGCCATCGAGGCGGTGGCGGTGTCGAGCTTTTCCTCGAGCAGCAGTTCCATGCAGCGGTCGACGAAGACGCGCGCCACCTGCACCTCGGTGGCCATCTCGGCGAGCTTGAAACGCGTGTTCTGGAAGCTCGCCACCGGCTTGCCGAACACCTTGCGCTCGGTGACGTAGGCCTTGGTCCATTCCACTGCAGCCTCGGCCTTGGCGACCGCGGCGATCGCGATCTGCATGCGCTCCCAGGGCAGCTCCTGCATAAGATAGATAAAGCCGTTGTTTTCCTGGCCGAGCAGGTTTTCCGCCGGCACTTCGACGTTGTCGAAAAAGAGTTCGGCCGTGTCCTGGCCCTTGAGGCCCAGTTTCTTCAGCCGCCTGCCCTTGCTGAAGCCCTTCATCGAGGTATCGACGACCACCAGGCTCGTGCCCTTCGCGCCCTTCGCCGGTTCGGTCTTGGCGACGACGATGACGAGGTCGCAATGCCAGCCGTTGGTGATAAAGGTCTTCGAGCCGTTGACGACGTACTTGTCGCCTTTCTTGGCCGCAGTGGTCTTCACCGCCTGCAGGTCGGAGCCAGCGCCGGGCTCGCTCATGGCGATGGCGCTGATCATCTCGCCCGCGGCCATCTTCGGCAGGTACTTCTTCTTCAGTGCGTCGCTGCCGTAGCGCAGCAGGTAGGGCGCGACGATCTCGGAGTGCAGCCCCCAGCCGAGGGACGAATTGTTGGCGCGCGCCTGCTCCTCCATCAGCACCATGCTGTAGAGGCGATCGGCGCCCGCGCCGCCGTATTCCTCGGGCATCGAGCAGCACAGGAAACCGTTCGCGCCCGCTTTCTTCCACACTTCGCGATCGACGTAGCCCTGCTCCTGCCAGCGCTCGTCGTGCGGCACCACCTCCACTTCCATGAAGCGGCGCACGCTGTCGCGGAAAGTCTCGTGCTCGGGGGAAAATATCGTCCGCGGGATCATCTATCGCGGCCTAGGCGAGCGCGCCGAGGGCGGCCCGGACAATGCTGTTCCGATCTACGCCGAAATGCGCGCGCAACGCCGCGCGTGTGTCGCTGCACCCGAAGCCGTCGGTGCCGAGCGTCACGTATCGCCCCGGCACCCACTCTCGGATCAGGTCGGCAAGCGCGCTCACGTAGTCGCTTGCCGCGATCACGGGTCCCTTGCCGCCCTCGAGGCACTGCGCCACCCAGCTCTTCTTCGACCCGCGCCCGTCGCGCCGCAACTCGGTGAAACTCGTCACCGACCACACTTCCACCGCCACGCCGTGCTCAGACTCGAGCACCTCGGCCGCGGCCAGCGCCTCGCGCAATATCGCCCCGGCACCCAGGAGCCGCACGTGCTTCTTTCCTTTGCCAGCGGCGCGCACGCGATGCATGCCCTGCAGAATTCCTTCCTCTGCGCCTGCCGCCATCGCCGGGTGCGCGTAGTTCTCGTTCATCACCGTGACGTAATAGAAGACGTCCTCGTCGGCCTCGAGCATGCGCCGCGCGCCGTCCTGCAGGATGACGGCGAGCTCGTAGCCGTAGCACGGATCGTAGGCGACGCAGTTCGGGATGGTCGAGGCGGCGAGGTGGCTCGTGCCGTCCTGGTGCTGCAGCCCCTCGCCCGCGAGCGTCGTGCGTCCCGCGGTGGCACCGACGAGAAAACCGCGCGAGCGCGAGTCGGCCGCCGCCCAGATCAGGTCGCCGACACGCTGGAAGCCGAACATCGAATAGAAGATGTAGAAGGGCAGCATCGGCACGCCGTGAGTGCTGTAGCTCGTGGCGGCGGCGATCCAGGAAGCGAGCGCGCCCGCCTCGGTGATGCCCTCCTCCAGGATCTGGCCGTCCTGCGCCTCCTTGTAGTAGAGCAGCTCCTCGCGGTCCTCGGGCTCGTAGAGCTGGCCGTGCGGCGCGTAGATGGCGACGTTCCGGAACAGCGACTGCATGCCGAAAGTGCGCGCTTCGTCAGCGACGATCGGCACGACGTGCTTGCCGAGGCCCGAGTCCTTCAGCAGCAGCGACAGGAGCTGCACGTACTGCATGGTGGTGGACTGCTCGCGGCCGCCCGAGCCTTCCAGGAACTTGGCGAACGCCGCGCGCGCCGGCACCGGGAGCCGCTTGGCCTGCGTCCTGCGCTCCGGCAGATAGCCGCCGAGACGCTCGCGCCGCGCATGCAGGTAGCGCATCTCGGGCGAGGTTTCCGCGGGCCGATAGAACTTGAGGCCTGTCACTTCTTCGTCCGAGAGCGGCAGCGCGAAACGGTCGCGGAACGCCTTCAGCGCCTCGTCGTCGAGCTTCTTCTGCTGGTGGGTGCCCATCTTGCCCTGGCCCCAGGTGCCCATGCCATAGCCCTTCTTGGTCTTGGCGAGGATCACCGTGGGCTGGCCCTTGTGGTTCACGGCCGCGTGATAGGCGGAGTAGATCTTCACCGGGTCGTGGCCGCCGCGCTTCAGGCGGTCGATGTCGTCGTCGGTGAGGTCCGCGACCAGCGCTTTCAGCTCCGGGTACTTGTTGAAGAAGTGCTCGCGGTTGAAGCGCCCGTCGGTGGCGGCATAGGTCTGGAACTCGCCGTCCACCGTCTCGTGCAGCCGCCGCAGGATCACGCCCTCGTGATCGCGCGCGAACAGCGGATCCCAGTCGCTGCCCCAGATCAGCTTGACCACGTTCCAGCCCGCGCCCGCGAACAGGCCCTCCAGCTCCTGGATGATGGAGCTGTTGCCGCGCACCGGGCCGTCCAGGCGCTGCAGGTTGCAGTTGACGACGAAGATCAGGTTGTCCAGCCCCTCGCGCGCGGCAATCGACAGGCCCGCCAGCGATTCGGGCTCGTCCATCTCACCGTCGCCGGGGAACGCCCAGACCTTGCGGCCCTGCGTCTTCAGGACGCCGCGCTGCTCGAGGTAGCGCATGAAGCGCGCCTGGTAGATGGCGTTCAGCGGCCCCAGGCCCATCGAGCCAGTCGGGAACTGCCAGAACTGCGGCATCAGCCAGGGATGCGGGTAGGAGGAAA
>JAOTWE010000246.1 GCA_029863065.1 Betaproteobacteria bacterium | reverse complement strand
CGCCGAGAGGATGTGCACGCGCGTGGACACCCGCTCCATGCCGAACAGCATCACGCCGAGGAATGTCGCTTCCAGAAAGAACGCCGTCAGCACCTCGTAGCCGAGCAGCGGCCCCGCGACGTTGCCGACCTTCATCATGTAGCCCGGCCAGTTGGTGCCGAACTGGAAGCTCATGGTGATGCCCGAGACCACGCCCATGGCGAAAGTGAGGGCGAAGATCTTCACCCACAGGCGGTAGGTGGCGAGCCAGCGCGGGTCCCGCGTGCGCGCGTACTTCACGCGAAAGCCGATCAGGAACCACGCCAGCGCGATGGTGATGGTCGGGAACAGGATGTGGAACGCGATATTCAGCCCGAACTGGGCCCGCGCGAGGAGCAGGGGGTCGCCGGCGTCCATCCGGCGTATTTTCGCCCCCGCCGGTTTGCGCGCGCAATAGCGCGTATGCTGGGCGCTCCCTGCGGGAGAGTTCCCATGGAGTACGTCGCAATCGGCGTCATCGGCCTGCTGGTCGGGCTGCTCGTCGGCCGCTTTCTCGCCGGCAACAACTTCAGCGTCGCGGGCGACGTCGTGTTCGCGCTCGTCGGCGCGTTCGTGTTCGCCGTCGGGCTGCGCGTCACCGGCCTCGCGCCGGAAGGCGGCGCGGGCAGCGGCGCGGTGATGGCGGGCATGGGCGCGCTCGCGGCGCTGCTGCTGCGGCGCGTGCTGAGGACGGTTTAGCCTTGCAATAAATAGGGACAGACCTCATTTTTCGCAATTGCACCTGATTCGCAGATGAGAAAAATGAGGTCTGTCCCCATTTAAACTGTCGGCGCATGCCGCCCGCGCCGGTCGCCAAGCAGGAATTGCTGCAACGCCTCGCCGCGGGCCACGCCGCGCGCATCACCGTCGTCACCCCCAACGCGCGTCTCGCGCGCGAGCTCGCGCGCGAGTTCGATGCCCTTCAGGCGGCAAGGAACTTGCAGGTGTGGGAGACGGCGGACATCCTGCCGTTCGGCGCTTTCGTCGAGCGCCTGTACGAGGACGCGCTGTACTCCGATCTCGCGGAGCGGCTGCCGCTGCTGCTCAGCACCGCGCAGGTGCGCGTGCTGTGGGAGGCGACGATCCGCGCCAGCCGCTGGGGCGAGGGGCTGCTCGCCACGCCGCAGGCGGCCGCCGACGCGGCGCGCGCCTGGGCGCTCGCGCACGCCTGGCGCATCGACGGCGCGCTCGCGGCCTATCCCGGCAACGACGACGCGAAGGCCTTCGCCGAGTGGGCGCGCGAAGTCGCACGCCGCTGCGACAAGGACGGCAGCACCGACGAGGCGCGCCTTGCCGACGTGATCGCGCCGCTTCTGCCCGAAGCGGCGCTGCGCAAGCCGAAGCTGCTCGTCGCCTACGCCTTCGACGTGGTGACACCGCAGGAGCGGGATTTCTTCGACGCGTGCGCAAAGGCGGGCATCGAGGTGCGCGTCTGCGCACCGGTTTGGCGGGAGGGCAAGGCCGTGCGTCGCGTCTTTCCTTCGGCGCGCGAAGAGCTCGAGGCCGCGGCCGCGTGGGCGCGCGCGAAGCTCGAGGCGGGCGCGGGCCGGATCGGCGTCGTCGTCCCCGAGCTCGAGCGGCGCCGGCGCGAGGTGGTGCGCGTCTTTGCGCGCGTCATGCGTCCGGACCACAACCTGCCCGGCGCCGAGCCGCGCGCACTGCCGTTCAATGTCTCCCTCGGCGCGCCGCTCGCGGACTACCCGCTCGTCAACGCCGCACTCGCGATCCTCGAACTGGCCACGCATGAGGTGACGTTCGATCACGCGTCCAAGCTCTTGCGTTCTCCCTTCATCGCCGGGGCGTCCTCCGAGATGGCACAGCGTGCTTTACTCGACGTCTCCTTGCGAAGAATCGCCCCGGCGAAACTCAACCTCGGCAAACTCGTCGCCCTCGTCAAGGGCGCTCCGATATTGAGGCAGAGATTGGAAGCGCTCTTCGGCACCATGCGACCGGCCAACGACTCCCCGCACGACTGGGCGCGCCTTTTCACCGACCTGCTCGAGGCGATGGGCTTCCCCGGCCGCAGCCTCGACTCCGACGAATTTCAGACCCGCGCCAAGTTCAACGCAACCCTCGCCGAGCTTGCCAGGCTCGAGCGCGTCGCGCCGCGCATGCGCCAGGAAGAGGCCCTCGCCGCGCTGCGCCGCCTGTGCGCAGATACCCTGTTCCAGCCCGAGTCGTCCGACGCGCCGATCCAGGTGCTCGGCGTGTTCGAGTCCGAGGGGCTGGAGTTCGACGCACTGTGGGTGAGCGGGCTGACGGATGAGGCCTGGCCGCTGCACGCCAGCCCGAACCCCTTCATCCCCGTCGCGCTGCAGAAGAAAGCGGGCATCCCCGAGGCGACGCCGGAAGCGACGCTGGGAAGAGCAAAGAAGATCACCAACGGATGGCTGGAAGCGGCACCTGAAGTGGTCGTCTCTCACGCCGCGCACGAAGAAGACCGCGACCTCATCGCCTCTCCATTGATCTCCGGCGTTCCGAGCTTTTCCGGAACGCCGGAGATCATAAGGGTCGATCGGTATAGGGACGTGCTTTTCGCGGAGCGACGAGTAGAGCGAGTTAAGGACGGGAAGGCACCGGCCTTGCAGACGAAGACGCCACGGGGTGGTACGAGGATACTGGTGGACCAGGCCGCCTGTCCTTTCCGGGCGTTTGCGAGACATCGGCTAGGAGCAGAGGCATTGGAGGAACCTGTCGAGGGGTTGGATGCAAGGGACAGAGGCTCCCTGCTGCACGCCCTGATGAAAGAACTGTGGACCGAGCTGAAGGGCAGCGAAGGCCTGAAAGGCGACGTGGCTGGCGCGATCGAGCGGGCGGCAACGAAGGCGGTGCAGGAGGAAGCGGTGGAGGAGCCGCTGGCGAGCCTCGAGCGCATGCGCCTCGCGAAGCTCGCGCGCGACTGGCTCCGGGTGGAGTCAGAGCGCCTGCCCTTCGAGGTGGTGGCGCTGGAGGAAAAGCGCAATCTCCGCGTCGCGGGCCTGGAGCTCTCCGGCCGCATCGACCGCATCGATCGGCTCGGCTCGGGCGGGCACGCGGTGATCGACTACAAGACCGGGCGCACCACGCCGCAGGAGTGGCTCGGCGAGCGGCCCGACGATCCGCAGGTGCCGCTCTATGCGCTGAACGCCGGGGACGTGTCGGCGGCCGTGTTCGCGAAGCTGAAGGCGGGCGAGATGCGCTACATGGGGTTTTCGCGCGCGAAGGACGCGATCCCCAAGGTGCAGGCGGCGAAGAACTGGGAGACGCTGGTCGCGGGGTGGAAGAAGGAGCTCGAGGCGCTCGGCTCAAGTTTTGCCGCGGGCGAGGCGCGCGTCGATCCGAAGAAGATGCTGCAGACCTGCCGCGATTGCGACCTGCAGCCGCTATGCCGCGTCTACGAGCGCCTCAGCGCGCTCGACGAGGAGGGCGGGGACGAATGAGCGCGCTAGCTCCAGACTGGGTAGCCCTTGGCGTTGCGCGCGAGACCCCCGTAGAGGTCGAGCAGGCGCTCGCGCCAGGCGAACACCGGGTCGTCGGGCTCGAGCAGGCGCTGCGGCGAGACCGCGCGCGCCCACTGGAAGGCGCCAAAGAGGACGTAGTCGGCGAATCCGGGATCGGTGCCGCAGACGTAGGGCGCCTGCACCAGCTGCTGGCGCACGGGCAGGAGCGCGCCGCGCAGGTCGGCGATCGCCTGCTTCGGGTCGGCGCCGAATTCCTCCAGCGTCTTGCCGAAGCGCTTCTCGCGCGACTCGCGGAAGTACGCCTGGTCCTTCTCGTGCAGCGCGGCGAACAGATCCAGGATCACGGCGCGCAGCACCGGCGGATGGATCGTCGACTCGGTCCAGATCTTGAACACGTAGGTGAGTGCGCGCGCCTGCGCGCTGCCAAAGAGCGGCTTCACCGGGTATTGGTCCTCGAGGTAGCAGGCGATGGCCCAGGAGTCGTGGATCTCCTTGTCGCCGTCCCGCAGCACCGGCACCTTGTCCTGGCCGGAGAAGGCGATCGCCTCCTGCTCGGTAAAGCGCCACGGCACGGTCTCGGCCTGCAGGCCCTTGTGCGCGAGCGCCATCTTCGCGCGCCAGCAGTACGGCGAGAACCGCCGGTCGTCCTCGGCGGCGGCGAGGTCCCAGAGTTTCAGCGCCACGCCGGCGATACCGGAAGCCGGCGCGAGTCAGACTGCAACTTCGACGTACTCCACCCGGCTGCTGGGTTCGGGAATCGGCTGGCCGTCCGCGCGCATGCCCTCGAGGTGAAACTCGATCGCTTCCTGCATCTCCCGCTCGACTTCTTCGACCGTGTCGCCCACCGCGAC
>JAOTWE010000030.1 GCA_029863065.1 Betaproteobacteria bacterium | reverse complement strand
GAGCTCTGGTCGGGCGCCCAGGTCGATGTGGGTCGCATGCGAAACATCGTCGCCCTGTTCTCGATGCAGTTCGCCGATCCGGCGCTGATGCGCGACAGCGTCGCGGGGCGCACCGTGTACCTGGCGCTGAGTGCGAACGACGAGCAGGTGGTGCGCATGAAGCCGCAGAACCTGCTCATCAATCTGCCGCTGCGTGAAGCCTGAGTACTGGAACCGCGCCAAGCGCACGCTGGCGCGGCGCGACCCGGTCTTGGCCGCGATCATGCGTGCGTGCCCGCGCGTGCATCTCGCGCGCCGCGGCGAGCCTTTCCTGACGTTGGCGCGGGCCATCGTCGGCCAGCAGATCTCGGTCAAGGCGGCGCAGAGCGTCTGGGACCGCCTGCTGGCGTGCGTCGGCGAATGCACCCCGCAGGCCGTGCTGCGGCGCGAAGCGCGCGCGCTTCGCGCCTGTGGCCTGTCGGACCGCAAGACCGAGTACATTGTCGACCTGGCGCAGCGCTTCGAGGGCGGCCTCGTGCATCCACTGCGGTGGCCGGACATGGCCGACGAGGAGGTGATCGCCGACCTCGTGCAGGTGCGTGGCATCGGGCGCTGGACGGCGGAAATGTTTCTCATCTTCAACCTGTTGCGCCCGGACGTGTTCCCGCTCGACGACCTCGGCCTGCGGGCGGCGTTGCGGCGCCACTACTTCAGTGGACGCAAGACGTCGACCGCGTGCATGCGGCGGCTCGGCGCGCAGTGGGCGCCGTGGCGCTCGGTCGCCACCTGGTACCTGTGGCGCTCGCTCGACCCCCTGCCAGTAGAATATTGAGATGAGCGACGTAATGCTGGCGCCGCCGACCGCGCTCTCGCGGGAGCAGGCGCGCCAGTCGCTGCGCCTGCGGCGCTACCTCATGGGCGCGGGTACCTCGCTACTGGTCGCGGCTTCGCTCTTCATCTGGCATTGGCTCGATCTGCTGCCGTTGAAAATCGCCATCGGTGGCGCCGCGCTCATCGGTTTCTTCATCGTGCTCTTCTACGGCCTGTTCCGCTCGGGCCTCAATCTGCGCTTTCGCGATCCCAGCCTGACGGGCGAAATGATCGTCGCCGCGGTGCTGACGCTCGCCTACGTCATGTACCACGCCGCGGCCGCGCGCGATGCGCTGAGCCTTTTCTACCCGGTGGCGCTGCTCTTCGGCGTGCTGCGGCTGGGCACCGCGCGGCTGTTCGCGCTGGCGCTGATCGCCCTCGGCGCGCATGCCGCGGTATTGGCATCTTCCGGATCGCTGCAAGGACCGGATGCGCGTGACAGCTGGTTGCAGCTCGCGGCGCTCGCTTTCGTGCTGCCGTGGTTTGCCGCGATGGGGGGATACGTCAACGGGCTTCGCCATCAACTTTCGGACAGCAACCGGCGCCTGAAGGAAGCTGCAGACCGCGCGGAGGAGAATTCGATACGCGACGTGCTGACCGGCATTTACAACCGGCGCCACCTGGTGGACATGCTGCAGCGTGAGATCGCGCGCGCGACGCGCCTCGGCACGCCGCTGTCGGTCTGCATGATCGACATGGATCATTTCAAGAGCATCAATGACACGCTCGGCCACGCCGCGGGCGACGCAGTGCTCAGGCACTTCTCGGTGATCGCGGGCACCGGCTTGCGTGCGGTGGACGTCTTCGGCCGTTTCGGCGGCGAGGAATTCATGCTCATCCTGCCCGGTACCGAGGCATCCGGCGCGGCGGCGGTGGCCGAGCGCCTGCGCGTGAGCATCGAGCAGTGCAGCTTTCCGGGACTGCCCGCGAAGCGCCGCGTCACCGTGACGATCGGGGTCGCCGCCTATGCCAAGGGCGAGAGCGGCGACGCCCTGACGGCGCGAGCCGACGGCGCGCTGTACCGCGGCAAGCATGCGGGCAGAAACCAGGTCGTTGTCCTGGGCTAGAATCTCGCGCCCGGATGAAGACCACCTTCCTCGACTTCGAGCAGCCCATCGCCGAGCTCGAGCAGCGCATCGAGGAGCTGCGCTTCGTCCAGGACGATTCCGCGGTCGACATCTCCGACGAGATCCAGCGCCTCGCCAAGAAGAGTCAGGTGCTCACCAAGGAGATCTACGCCAAGCTCACGCCCTGGCAGGTGGCGCAGGTCGCGCGCCATCCGCAGCGGCCCTATACCCTCGACTACGTGGCCATGCTGTTTACCGGCTACGAGGAGCTGCACGGCGACCGCACGTTTGCAGAGGATGCGTCGATCGTAGGGGGGCTCGCACGCTTCGACGGCCTGCCGTGCATGGTGATCGGCCACCAGAAGGGGCGCGACACCAAGGAAAAGATCCTGCGCAACTTCGGCATGCCCAAGCCCGAGGGCTACCGCAAGGCGCTTCGCCTGATGAAGCTGGCAGAGAAGTTCGAGCTGCCGGTGTTCACCTTTGTCGACACGCCCGGCGCCTATCCGGGCATCGACGCCGAGGAACGCGGCCAGTCGGAGGCCATCGGGCGCAACCTCTACGCCATGGCGAGCCTGCGCACCCCCATCATCGCCACCGTCATCGGCGAAGGCGGCTCGGGCGGCGCGCTCGCCATCGCCGTCGGCGACGTCACGCTCATGCTGCAGTACGCGACGTATTCGGTGATTTCCCCGGAAGGCTGCGCCTCGATCCTGTGGAAAAGCGCCGACAAGGCGCCCGAGGCCGCCGAGACGCTCGGCATTACCGCCAACCGGCTTAAGACGCTGGGGCTGGTCGACAAGGTGGTGCCCGAGCCGCTGGGCGGCGCGCATCGCGACCCGCAGGCTGCCGCACAGTCGCTGAAGAAGGCGCTCGCCGAGGTCTTCAGGGAGTTGCGCAGCGTCAAGCCCAAGCAGCTCGTCGAAGATCGCCTCGAGCGACTCATGAGCTATGGCAAGTTCAAGGAAGCCGCCGAGCGCTGACCTGGGCGGGCTCGATCTGCGCGGCCGGCGCGTCGCCGCAGGGCTCTCGGGCGGCGTCGATTCGGTGGTGCTCCTCGACCTGCTGCGTGCGGCCGCGCCGCAGCACGGCTTCAGCCTTGAAGCCGTGCACGTGCACCACGGGTTGAGTCCGCATGCCGATGCCTGGGCGCGCTTTTGCCGGGCGCTGTGCCGCCGGTGGAAGGTGCCGCTGGCAGTGCGCCGGGTAAAAGTCGAAAAGCAGGGAAAGGGCCTCGAGGCGGCGGCGCGGGCTGCGCGCCGCGCCGTATTCGCGCGCCACCCGGCGCCGGTGATCGCGCTCGCGCACCAGCTCGACGACCAGGCGGAGACCGTGCTGCTGAACCTGCTGCGCGGCGCCGGCGTGCGCGGCGCGAGCGCCATGCCGGTGGTCGGGCGCCTCGGCGGCAAGATCCTGTTGCGGCCGCTGCTCGCCGTGCCGCGCAGCGAGGTCCTGGCGTACGCGCGCACGCGGGGCCTGCGCTGGATCGACGATGAATCCAACCGCGATGCAGCCCTGACGCGCAATTTCCTGCGCCTGCACGTCGGGCCGCTCCTCGAGAAGCGCTTTCCGCGCTGGCGCGAGAGCCTGGCGCGCGCGGCGCGGCATTTCGCGACCAAGGACGCGGACGCGCGCCTCGTGCTGCGGGAATTCCTGCGCGCGCGAGGCTTGCGGGCGCCGAGCGAGGCGAAGCTCGTGGAGATGCTCAGGCAGCTGACCGGAAAAGGCACGCGCACGGCGATCGAGCACGACGGCGCGGTGCTGCGCGTCTACCGCGGGCGCGTCTCGCTCGAAAAGCGGCCGGGTGGCGAGCTGCGCCTGCGTCCGGCGCGTGGGCGCGGGATCGACGCCGTGCGCCTCGAGCGCGCGTGCGTGACGCTGCGCGCGCGCGTCGGCGGCGAGCGGCTGCAACTCGACGCGCGGCGCCCACGGCGCACGCTGAAGAATCTGTTCCAGGAGGCAGGCGTGCCGCCGTGGCGGCGCGAGCGGCTGCCGCTGCTTTATTGCGACGACGAGCTCGTCTGGGTGCCGGAGCTCGGCGTCGCCGCCGGATGGCAGGCGGCGCGGGGCGCGCGGGGCGTCGTGCCCGAGTGGCGGGAGACGTCCTAAGCCCTTGTTTTTACGAAACTCGCGACGGGCCCGTGATAGAATGCCGGCCTGATATTTTCCTGGGAATCCAACGGAGAACCGAAGCATGGCGCTCGAGCGCACCTTGTCCATCATCAAGCCCGACGCAGTGAAGAAAAACGTGATCGGCAAGATCGTGGCTCGCTTCGAGGCGGCCGGATTGCGCGTGATCGCCGCGCGCATGATGCATCTGTCGCGCGCCGAAGCGGAAGGCTTCTACGCCGTGCATCGGGAGCGGCCGTTCTTCCGCGACCTGGTGGCATTCATGACTTCCGGTCCGGTGCTGGTGCAGGTGCTCGAGGGCGGCGACGCCATCGCCAAGAACCGCGAGCTGATGGGCGCGACCGACCCGAAGAAGGCGGCCAAAGGCTCCATCCGCGCCGATTTCGCCGACTCGATCGACGCCAATGCCGTACATGGCTCCGACGCGCCGGAGACGGCGCGCGTCGAGATCGCTTATTTCTTTCCCGCCTGCGAGGTATTCTCGCGCTGAAATGAAGACCAATCTCCTCGAGTTCGACACCGACGGCCTCGCCGCCTACTTCGCCTCACTGGGCGAGAAGCCGTTCCGCGCGCGCCAGGTCCTGCGCTGGGTGCACCAGTCCGGGGAGGCGGATTTCGCGCGCATGAGCGACCTGGCGAAAGACCTGCGCGCCAAGCTCGCCGGCGCCGCGTGCGTCCAGGCGCCGAGCAT
Organism: Betaproteobacteria bacterium; assembly: GCA_029863065.1. GTDB lineage: Bacteria > Pseudomonadota > Gammaproteobacteria > Burkholderiales > SG8-39 > JAABQT01. Next base: position 13,655 of record JAOTWE010000030.1, on the reverse strand, counting down.
CGTCGGCGACAGCACGGCCGCCGACGGCACGCGAAAGCTGCTCCTCAAAGTGGACGGCGCGAACGCCGTCGACGCGGTGTTCATCCCGGAAAGCGGCCGCGGGACGCTGTGCGTGTCGAGCCAGGCCGGGTGCGTGCTCGACTGCGCGTTCTGCTCCACCGGCAAGCAGGGCTTCAACCGCAACCTCGGCACGGCGGAGATCGTCGGCCAGCTGTGGCTGGCGAACCGGCTGCTGGGAGGCCCGCGCCCGGTGACCAACGTCGTGCTGATGGGGATGGGCGAGCCGCTGCTCAACCTCGAGAATGTCCTTCCGGCGCTGCGCCTGATGCTGGACGACAACGCCTACGGCTTGTCGCGCCGCCGCGTCACGGTGTCGACCTCGGGCCTGATCCCGGGGATGGACCGCCTGCGCGACGCCTGCCCGGTGGCGCTCGCGGTGTCGCTGCACGCGCCCGATGACGCGCTGCGCGACCGCCTTGTGCCGCTCAACCGCAAATACCCGATCCGCGATTTGCTCAAGGCCTGCGAGCGCTATCTGGAGAAAGCGCCGCGCGATTTCATCACCTTCGAGTATGTGATGCTCGAGGGCGTCAACGACGGCGACGCAGAGGCGCGCGCGCTGGCGCGCCTCGCGGCGCGCGTCAGCTGCAAGTTCAATCTCATCCCGTTCAATCCCTTCCCGAACTCGGGCTTTGCGCGCTCGAGCGCCGAGCGCATCCGCCGCTTCGCCGCGATCCTGCAGGCCAAGGGCGTCACCGTGACGACGCGCAAGACGCGCGGCGAGGCCATCGACGCCGCCTGCGGCCAGCTCGCCGGCGACGTCGCCGACCGCACGCGACGCAGCGCCAAGCTGCGCTTGACTGAGGTGCGCGCCTGATGCGCCGGGTCGTCAGCCTGCTGCTTGTGCTCGCCGCCGGCTGCGCGACGCCGGTGCAGGGCCCGGTCGGCAACACCGGCACGATCGTCGGCGAGCCCACTTCGCCGCGCAACCGGGCGCGCATCCACACCGAGCTCGCCACGCTCTACTACGCGCGCGGCAACATGAGCGTCGCGCTGGAGGAGCTGCGCACCGCAGTGGCCGCCGATCCGGGCTACGGCACGGCGCACGGGGTGTTCGGCCTGGTGTACATGGAGCTGCGCGAGAACGCGCTCGCGCAGCAGAGCTTCGAACGTGCGCTCGGCTACGCACCGGACGATCCCGACATCAATCACAACTACGGCTGGTTCCTGTGCCAGATCGGCCGCGAGCGCGATGCCCGGCCGTATTTCCGGCACGCGCTGGATAACCCGCTGTATGCGACGCCGGCGCGCACCTACGCGGCGGCCGGCACCTGTGCGCTGCGCACCGGCGACCTGGCCACGGCCGAGGACAACCTGCAGCGCGCCTTGCGCGTCGATCCGAAGCTGGCCGTGGCGCAATTGCAGTTCGCGCTGTTGCGCTATCGCCAGAAACGGTTTGACGACGCGCGCCGCATCCTGGCGCAGCATGCTGCGGTCGCCCAACCGAGCGCGGAATCGCTGTGGCTCGCGCTGCGCGTCGAGCGGCGCCTCGGCGCGCGCGCCGCGGAACAGTCGTACGCGATCCAGCTGCGGCGCCGCTTTCCGAATTCGCCGGAGTTCCAGGCCCTGAAACGCGGCAACTATGAGTGAACTGCAGCCGGACGCCGCAAGCCCGCCGCCGCCGGTCGTCGAAGACCCGGTCGGAACGGTCCTGGCGCGCGCGCGCGAAGCCGCGGGGCTCGGAACGGAGGAGGCGGCGCGCCAGCTGAAGTTCGCGCCGCGCCAGCTGGATGCGCTGGAGCGCGGCGAATGGGGCCGGCTGCCGGGCGGCGCGGCCGTGCGCGGCATGGTGCGCAGTTATGCGCGCCTGCTGGGGCTGGACGCCGATGCGCTGGTGGCACGCGTCGGTGAGGGGCAGGCGCTGCCCGATGCCGATCGGCTCGCGCAGCGCTTTCGCCAGCCCGTGCCGTTCTCCGACGGCTCGCGGCGCTCCAACCTCGCCTACGCCGTGCTCTCCGTCGTCCTGCTGGCAGTGGTCGCGGCCGTCGCGCTGCAGTGGCGCCAGGAGCGCGCGGGGGCGGCGCGCCTCAGCTTCGTGTCCGCGGCGCAGCAGCCCGCCGAGCCGGCGCGCATCGAACTGGCGCGCCCCGCGCCACAGAAAAGCGTTGTGCCCCAGAGAAGCGCCGCGCCCCAGTCGAGCGCCGCGCCCCAGTCGAGCGCCGCGCCTCAGTCGAGCTCTGCACCCCAGGCGAGCTCTGCACCCCAGGCGAGCGCCGCATCCAACGTTAGTGAGGCGGGCGCCGAGCCCGGGTCGTGGCGCCGCATCGTGCTGCGTTTCGAGCAGGAATCCTGGGTGGAGATCACGAGCGGCACCGGCAAGCTCCTGGTGTCGCACCTGCATCCGGCGGGCGGCGAGCGGGTGGTGGTCGGCGTGCCGCCCTTTTCCCTGGTCATCGGCAACGCGCAGCACGTGAAGCTCATCTACAACGACCAGCCGGTCGACCTCAGGCCGTACGTGAAGGTCGAAGTCGCGCGCCTCACGCTGAATTAGGCATGCTCGAGCGCAGGATCTCCAGCCGCGTCATGGTGGGCCCCGTGGCCATCGGCGGCGGCGCGCCCGTCGTGGTGCAGTCCATGACCAATACGGACACGGCCGATGCCGCTGCGACCGCGCGCCAGGCGGCCGAGCTCGCGCGCGCCGGCTCGGAGCTGGTGCGCATCACCGTCAACTCGCCGGAGGCGGCGGCGCAGGTGGCGCCGATCCGCGAGCGCCTCGACGCCACGGGCTGCAACGTGCCCCTCGTCGGCGACTTCCACTTCAACGGCCACACGCTGCTGGCGCAGTTTCCGGACTGCGCGCGGGCGCTCGCCAAGTACCGCATCAATCCCGGCAACGTCGGCCGCGGCGCGAAGCGTGACGAGCAGTTTGCCACCATGATCGAGGCCGCGGTGCGCTACGGCAAGCCCGTGCGCATTGGCGTCAACTGGGGCAGCCTCGACGCCGAGCTGCTGGCGCGCCTCATGGACGAGAACGCGCGCCGCAGGGAACCGCTGCAGTCCGGGGAGGTGATGCGCGAGGCGGTGATCCGCTCGGCGCTCGAGTCGGCGCGCGCGGCCGAGGAGCTCGGCTTGCCGGCCGAGCGCATCGTCATCTCCTGCAAGATGAGCCAGGTGCAGGACCTGATCGCGGTGTACCGGGAGCTGGCGCGGCGCTGTGCCTATGCGCTGCATCTGGGCCTGACCGAGGCGGGCATGGGCTCCAAAGGCATCGTCGCCTCGAGCGCGGCGCTCGCCGTGCTGCTGCAGGAGGGCATCGGCGACACGATCCGCGTCTCGCTGACGCCGGATCCGGGCGGCGAGCGCACGCGCGAGGTGGTGGTGGCGCAGGAGATCCTGCAGACCATGGGCATCCGCTCGTTCGCGCCGATGGTGGCGGCGTGCCCGGGGTGCGGGCGCACCACCAGCACCACTTTCCAGGAGCTTGCCGCGCGCATTCAGGGCTTCCTGCGCGAGCAGATGCCGCAGTGGCGCGCGCGCTATCTGGGCGTCGAGGACATGCGCGTCGCGGTAATGGGCTGCGTGGTCAACGGTCCGGGCGAATCGAAGCACGCCGACATCGGCATCAGCCTGCCGGGCACCAACGAAGTGCCGGTGGCGCCGGTGTACGTCGACGGCGCGAAGACCGTCACCCTCAAGGGCGAGCGCATTGCCGAGGAATTCCAGGCGATCGTCGAGGAGTACGTCCGCAGGAACTACGCGCCGGGGGCGACGCGCGAGCGTGCCCGCAATATCCCGATCAAGGCCGCCTGAGCCGTGAGCACGCCACTGCAGGCCGTGCGCGGCATGAACGACGTTTTGCCCGATGAGGCCGAGCAGCGGCTGTGGCTCGAGGGCGTGGTCGCCGACTGGTTCGCACGCTACGGGTATCGGCACATGCGCACGCCGCTGCTCGAGCACACGGCGCTGTTTCGCCGCGCCATCGGCGAGGCGACCGACATCGTCGAAAAGGAGATGTACACCTTCACCGACGCGCTCAACAACGAAAGCCTGACGCTGCGGCCCGAGGCCACCGCCTCCACGGTGCGTGCGGCGATCGAGCACAGCCTGCTGTACGAAGGCCCGCGGCGCCTGTGGTACCTGGGCCCGATGTACCGCCACGAGCGCCCGCAGAAGGGCCGCTTCCGGGAGTTCCACCAGTTCGGCGCCGAGGCGCTGGGCTTTGCCGGGCCGGAGACGGACGCCGAGCTGATCGTGATGTGCGCGGCGCTCTGGAAGGAACTCGGCCTGGAGGGCATCCGCCTCGAGCTCAACACCATTGGCTCGAGCGAGGAGCGCGCGCGCCACCGCGCCGACCTGGTGCGGCATCTCGAGTCGTACGAGGCGAAGCTCGACGCCGACGCGAAGCGCCGCCTGCATACGAATCCGTTGCGCGTGCTCGATTCGAAGAACGCGAGGGTGCAGGAGGTGGTGGCGAGCGCACCGGCGCTCATGGGCTACCTGGGAGAGGCCTCGCTCGCGCATTTCGAGGACCTGCAGCGCCTGCTCGCGGCGGCCGGCGTGACGTTCACCGTCAACGCCAAGCTGGTGCGCGGCCTGGACTACTACAACCTGACCGTATTCGAGTGGACCAGCGAGCGCCTCGGCGCCCAGGGCACGGTGTGCGGCGGCGGGCGCTACGACGGCCTGTTCGTGCAGCTGGGCGGCAAGCCGGCGCCGGGCGTGGGCTTCGCCGCCGGCATCGAGCGGCTGCTGGCGCTGCTTGGCGATTCCGGGCGTGCCGCGCCGCGGCGCCAGCCGGACGCGTACCTCCTGCACCAGGGCGAGGGCACGCTGGATTACGCGTTCACGCTCGGCGAAGACCTGCGCGCCGCCGGCTACGCCGTGGTGCTGCACGGCGGCGGCGGCAGCTTCAAGTCGCAGATGAAGAAGGCCGACGCCAGCGGCGCCGCGCTGGCGCTGATCGTCGGCGAAGACGAGCTCAACGCCGCCGCGGTATCGGTGAAGCCGTTGCGCGACGCGCGGCCGCAGCAACAGGTGGCGCGCGCCGCGCTGGCAGCGCGCCTGCGCGATTTCCTCAAGGGATCCTGACCATGGCATTGCAGAACCTCGATCTGGAAGAACAGGAGAAGCTCGAAGCCCTCAAGGCCTGGTGGAAGGACAACGCGAGGTTCATCATCCTCGCGGTGCTGGCCGCGGCGATCGCCTTTGCCGGCACGACCGGCTGGCGCTGGTACCAGCGCCAGCAGTCGCTCGAGGCGAGTGCACTCTACGACACGCTCGCCAAGGCGGTACGCGCCGGCGATGCCAAGGCGCTGCGCGACGCGGGCGGCGCGCTCACCGAGCGCTACGCCGGCACGCTGTATGCGTCGATGGGCGCGCTGGCCGCCGCGCATTTCCATTTCGAGCGCGGCGAGCTAAAGAGCGCCAAGGCGCAGCTGCAGTGGGTGCTCGAGCATTCGTCATCGGCGGACTTCCGCAACCTGGCGCGCCTGCGGCTGGCCGCGCTGCTGCTCGACGAGCGCGCTTACGACGAGGCCCTGGCGCTTCTCGAGGAGAAGCCCCTGGAAGCGTACGCCGCTCTGTACGCGGCGCTGCGCGGCGACGTGCTGGTCGCCAAGCAACGGCCGACGGAGGCGCGCGCCGCCTACCAGCAGGCGCTGGAAAAGGCGAACGGCGCCTTCCGCGAAAGCGTGCAGATGCGCCTCGACGCGCTCGGCGGTTGAACGTGGCACGGCGCGCGGCACTCGCCCTGCTGGTGCCGGCGCTGGCCGGCTGCTTCGGCACGTCGTCGAGCGGTCCGAAACCCGCGGCGCTGGCGCCGTTGCCGCAGGCGCAGGAAATGCGCGTGCTGTGGTCGGCGAGCGTCGGCTCGGCGGGCGAATTCACCTTCACCCCGGCGCTCGCCGGCGAGGCGGTCTACGCCGCGGCGCGCGGCGGCACAGTGGCACGCCTGGACGCCGCCGACGGGCGCGAGCGCTGGCGCGTGTCGGTGGCTGCGCGGCTCTCGGGCGGCGTCGGCGCGGATGCCGACACGGTCGCGGTGGCCACCGATGACGGCGCGGTGTTCGCGCTCGACGCGCGCACCGGCAAGCAGCGCTGGCGCGCGCGCGTCTCGAGCGAGGTGCTGGCGGCGCCGCGCATTGCCGCCGGTCTGGTGCTGGTGAAAAGCGCCGACAGCCGCATCCAGGCGCTGGATGCGGCCGACGGCAAACGCCGCTGGGCCTACCAGCGGCCGCCCGCCTCGCTGCGGCTGCGTGCGCCGCAGGGCATGGCGGCGCATGAGGACCTCGTGTACGCAGGGTTTTCCGGCGGCAAGCTGGTGGCGCTCGCGCTCGAGGGCGGTGCGCTGCGCTGGGAGGCGACGGTGTCCGATCCCAAGGGCGCGACCGAGCTGGAACGCGTGACCGACGTCGTCGGCGATCCCGTGGTCGTCGGCCGCGAAGTCTGCGCTGCCGCGTTCCAGGGTCGCGTCGCCTGCTTCGACGCGCAAAACGGCAACCTGGTCTGGGCCCGCGACATCTCGAGCGTGAGCGGCGTCGGCGCCGACGCGCGCTACGCTTTCGTCGCCGACGAGCGCGGCGCGGTGCACGCGCTCGACCGCACGAACGGCCGCAGCCTGTGGAAGCAGGATCGGCTGGCCCACCGCCAGCTGTCGCGCCCGCTGCCGCTCGGCGAGCAGATCGCGGTCGGCGACCTGGAGGGATACGTGCACCTGCTGGCGCGCGAGTCCGGCGCGTTCGTGGCGCGCGCCGCCACCGACGGCAGCCCGGTGCGCGCGGCGCCGCTCGCGCTGGCGCGCGGCTTTCTGGTGCAGACCCAGGCGGGCGGTCTGTACGCGCTGGCGCCCTGAGCTGGGAGCGCGCGCGTGAAACCGGTCATCGCCCTCGTCGGGCGGCCCAATGTCGGCAAGTCGACGCTGTTCAACCGGCTGACGCGCCGCCGCGACGCCATCGTCGTCGACGTGCCGGGCGTGACGCGCGACCGGCACTACGGTGAGGGGCGGGTCGGCGTGCGGCCGTTCATCGCCATTGACACGGGCGGCCTCGATCCCGGGGCGAAAAGCGGCATCTTCGCGGAAATGGGCCGCCAGGCCGAGCAGGCGATGGCCGAGGCCGACGCGGTCGTGTTCCTGACCGACGGGCGCGGCGGCCTGCACGAGGACGACCACGCGATCGCCGCCCGCCTGCGCAAGCTCGGGGCGCGTGTCTGGCTGGTGGTCAACAAGTGCGAAGGCATGGCGAGCGACACCGCGGTGGCGGAATTTCACGCCCTCGGACTGGGCCAGCCCAATCCTATTTCGGCGGCGCACGGCGAGGGCGTTGCCGACCTGATCGAAGGCGTGCTGGCGGAATTTCCCGAGACGCCGGCGGCCGCCGGGGAAGCGCGCGACCGGCATCCGCACGTCGCCATCGTCGGCCGGCCCAACGTCGGCAAATCGACGCTGGTGAATGCGCTGGTCGGCGAGGAGCGCGTGATCACCTTCGGCGAACCGGGCACGACGCGCGATGCCATCGAAGTGCCGTTCGAGCGTGGCGGCCGGCGCTACACGCTGATCGACACCGCCGGCCTGCGCAAGCGCGGCAAGCAGGGCGAGACCGTGGAGAAGTTCTCCATCGTCAAGACGCTGCAGGCGATCGAGCAGTGCAATGTCGCGGTGCTGGTGCTGGACGCCGTCGAGGGCGTTTCCGAACAGGATGCCCATGTCGCGGGCTACATTCTCGAGCGCGCGCGCGCGCTGGTGGTGGCGGTGAACAAGTGGGACGCGGCCGGCAAGGAGGCGCGCGAGCGCATCAAGCGCGAACTCGCCTGGAAGCTCGGGTTCCTCAGCTTCGCCGAGACCCATACCCTGTCGGCGAAGAGCGGCAAGGGCCTGGGCGATCTGATGCGCTCGGTGGACGCCGCCTACGCCGCGGCGATGGCGAAGATGCCGACGCCGAAGCTGACGCGCGCACTGATCGCCGCGGTGGAGCGCCAGGCGCCGCCGCGCAAGGGGCTCAGGCGCCCCAAGCTGCGCTACGCCCACCAGGGCGGGCACAATCCACCGCGCATCATCATCCACGGCAATTCGCTCGACCAGCTGCCCGATAGCTACCGGCGCTACCTCGAAGGCGTGTTCCGGGACACGTTCGCGCTGCGTGGCACGCCGATGCGGGTCGAATTCCGCACCGGCCGCAATCCCTACGCCGGGCGCGGCCCGGCGCCACGGCGCAGCAAAGCGCCCTAGTCCCCGGCGCTACGGCGAAACGTCGCCATGACGCCGCCCACCCGGCTGTCCGCTTATTTTGGCGCGTACTTCCTCTACGCGGGCGCCGTCGTGCCCTATTTCGCCCTGTATCTCGCCGCGCGCGGCTTCGGCGCGGGCGAGATCGCGCTGGTGATGGCGATGCCGCAGGTGGCGCGTATCGCAGCGCCTTCCTTCTGGGGCTGGCTCGCCGACCGCAGCGGCGCCGCCCGCGCCATCGTCGTCGGCTCGGCGCTCGCGCTGGTGGCGGGCTACCTGGCGCTCGGCGCAGCCGAAGGCGCGGTCGCGGTCGCGGGCGTCATGCTTGTCATGAGCCTCGCCTCGGCGGGCGCGCTGCCCATCGTCGAAGCGATCACTCTGGCCTCGCTCGCGGGCCGCGCCGAGCGCTACGGACCGATCCGCATGTGGGGCTCGATCGGTTTCATCGCCGGCGTGCTCGGTACCGGCGTCTGGCTAGATGCGCACGCGCCGCAGTCCCTGCTCGGCGTGATCGTGGCGCTCGCCGCGCTGACGCTTGCCGTTTCCGTCCTGCTGCCGCAGGCGCGCGTCAGCGTCGGCGCGGGCGGCAGCGAGGCGCGGCTGCGCGACGTGCTGCGCCGGAGCGATGTGCGCGCACTGCTTGCGGCCTGCTGCTGCATGAGCGCGGCGCACGGCGCGCTGTACGGATTCTTCTCGCTGCACGCGCAGGCCCTGGGCTACAGCAAGACCGCGATCGGCACGCTGTGGACGCTGGGCGTGCTTGCCGAGATCGTCGTCTTCCTCGCCTGGGCCCAGCTGGTGCGCCGCTACAGCTTGCGCGTCCTGTTGATCGCGAGCTTCGTGTGCGCGGCGGCGCGCTTTGCGGCGATCGGCTGGGGCACCCAGTTCCTCGTCTTGCTGGTCGCGGCGCAGCTGCTGCACGCGGCCACGTTCGGCGTCTTCCACGCCGCCTCGATTGCCGCGGTGCATCGTCTGTTCACCGGCCGGCTGCAGGCGCGCGGCCAGACGCTGTATTCGAGCCTTTCCTACGGCGTGGGCGGCGGCGCCGGCCTGCTCGTTGCCGGCTGGTCCTGGGAAGCCCTCGGGCCGGGGCTGAGCTTTACGCTCAGCTCGCTCTTTGCGCTCGCCGGCGCGGCACTCGTCAGTTGGCGCGTGCGCGTGTAGGCTTTTGCCATGCTGAAGAAACTCCTCTGGGCGGTGCTGCTGGCGGCCGTGGCCGGTTGCCAGACGGTGCAGACGACGCAGCCGGGCGCGGTCGGGATCGAGCGCAAGCAGTCGATGATGCTGTCGTCGGCGGAAGTCAACGCCAGCGCCGGCAAGGCCTACCAGCAGCTCATCGCGGGTGAAGACAAGAAGGGGCAGGTCAACCGGGATTCGAATCAGGTGGCGCGCATCCGCGGCATCGCGAACCGTTTGATTCCGCAGACGCGGGCCTTTCGCGCCGACGCCCCCGGTTGGCAGTGGCAGGTGAATGTCATCAGCGCCAAGGACGTGAACGCCTGGTGCATGCCCGGCGGCAAGATCGCCGTCTACACGGGACTGCTGGAAAAGCTCAAGCCGAGCGACGACGAAATCGCCGCCGTCATGGGCCACGAAATCGCGCACGCGCTGCGCGAGCACGGACGCGAGCGCGCCTCGCAGGCGATGGCGCAGGGCATGGCCATCAGCATTCTCGGCGCTGTGGCGGGCGTATCGCGCGGCGGCATGGACCTGTCGCAGCTGATGCTCGACCTGACGCTGAACCTGCCGAACTCGCGCCAGCATGAAACGGAAGCCGACCGCATCGGCGTCGAGCTTGCGGCGCGCGCCGGCTACGACCCGCGCGCCGCGATCACGCTGTGGGAGAAGATGGGCAAGCTCAACGGCGGCAAGTCGGCCGAATTCCTCTCCACCCACCCGTCAAACACGACGCGCATCGGCGACCTTCAGGTGTACGCGGCGCGCGTCATGCCCTTGTACGAGCAGTCGAAGCCCGCTCCCAGGTAATCCCAGTCGTATCAAGGACTTCGCCTGTGACATAATTCGCGGTTTCCGCAACGCCGACCATGGACCGCACGCTCTACGACAAGCTCTGGGACAGCCACCTCGTGCACACCGAGGAAGACGGTACGGCGCTCATCTACATCGACCGCCACCTGGTGCACGAAGTGACCAGCCCGCAGGCCTTCGAAGGACTGCGCATCGCCGGCCGTAAGCCCTGGCGCATGGAGTCGGTGGTCGCGACCGTCGACCACAACACGCCGACCACCGGCTGGGAGCACGGCATTGCCGGCATCACCGACCCGACGTCGCGCATCCAGGTGGAGACGCTCGACGCCAACATGCGCGAGCATCGCGCCAAGGCGTACTTTCCGTTCCTCGACAAGCGTCAGGGCATCGTCCACGTGATCGGGCCCGAACAGGGCGCGACGCTGCCCGGCATGACGGTGGTGTGCGGCGACTCGCACACCAGCACGCACGGCGCGTTCGGCTGCCTGGCGCACGGCATCGGCACCTCGGAGGTCGAGCACGTGCTCGCCACGCAGTGCCTGATGACCAAGAAGATGAAGAACATGCGCGTCAGCGTCGAGGGCGCGCTGGCGCGCGGCGTCACGGGCAAGGACATCGTGCTGGCGATCATCGGCCGCATCGGCACTGCCGGCGGCAGCGGCCATGCGATCGAATTTTCGGGCGGCGCGATCCGCGCGCTGTCCATGGAAGGACGCATGACGGTGTGCAACATGTCCATCGAGGCGGGTGCGCGCGCCGGCATGGTGGCCGTGGACGAGACGACGATCGCGTACCTCAAGGGCCGGCCGTTCGCGCCCGCCGGGCCGGACTGGGATGCGGCGGTCGCGTTCTGGAAGACGCTCAGGTCCGACGCCAGTGCCAGGTTCGACCGCGAGGTCACGCTGCGCGCCGAAGACATCCGGCCGCAGGTGTCCTGGGGCACGTCGCCGGAGATGGTGGTGCCGGTGGACGCCGAGGTACCGGACCCCGAGCGCGAGAAGGACGCCATCAAGCGCGAGGGCATGGAGCGCGCGCTGCAGTACATGGGCCTGAAGCCGCGCATGCGCATCACCGACATCAAGCTCGACAAGGTGTTCATCGGCTCGTGCACCAATTCGCGTATCGAAGATCTGCGCACCGCGGCGGCGGTGGTCAAGGGCCGGCGCGTGGCGCCGAACATCCGCCTCGCCATGGTCGTGCCGGGATCCGGATTGGTGAAGGTGCAAGCCGAGCGCGAAGGACTGGACAAGGTGTTCCAGGACGCGGGCTTCGACTGGCGCCAGCCGGGCTGCTCGATGTGCCTGGCGATGAACGCCGACCGGCTCGAGCCCGGCGAGCGCTGCGCCTCGACCTCGAACCGCAACTTCGAGGGGCGGCAGGGCGACGGCGGCCGCACGCACCTCGTCAGCCCGGCGATGGCCGCGGCCGCGGCGGTGGCGGGCCATTTCGTCGACATCCGGCAGTGGCGGTGAGCGCCATGGACAAGTTCACCGTGCACACCGGGATCGTGGCGCCGCTCGATCGCGGCAACGTCGACACCGACCAGGTCATCCCCAAGCAGTTCCTGAAGTCGATCAAGCGCACCGGCTACGGCGCGAACCTGTTCGACGCCTGGCGCTACATGGATCATGGCGAGCCGGGCATGGACCACGAGCGCCGGCCGCGCAACCCGAACTTCGTGCTGAACGATCCGCGCTACAAAGAAGCGACGATCCTGCTCGCGCGCAAGAATTTCGGCTGCGGCAGCTCGCGCGAGCACGCGCCCTGGGCGCTGCTCGACTACGGTTTTCGCTGCGTCGTCGCGCCCTCGTTCGGCGACATCTTCTACAACAACAGCTTCAAGAACGGCCTGCTGCCGGTGGTGCTGCAGGAGGCCGAGGTCGATCGCCTGTTCTACGAGTGCGCGTCGTTTCCGGGGTTCCGCCTCACGGTGGACCTGGACGCGCAGACGGTCTCGACCGCGGACCGCGCGCAGGTGATGCGCTTCGAGGTCGATGCGTTCCGCAAGTACTGCCTGCTCAACGGCCTCGACGAGATCGGCCTGACCCTGCGCCACGCCGACAAGATCCGCGCCTTCGAGGCTAAGCGGCTCGCGCAGTATGCCTGGCTGATGCGGTGAGGCGATGAAAATCGCGGTGCTGCCCGGGGACGGGATCGGTAAGGAGATCGTCGCTCAGGCGGTGAGGGTGCTGCGCCGTCTCGGGCTGCCGCTCGAGCTGGCGGAGGCGCCGGTGGGCGGCGCCGGCTACGAGGCGGCGGGCGACCCCTTGCCCGCGGCGACGCTCGTGCTTGCGCGCGAGGCGGATGCCATCCTGTTCGGCGCCATCGGCGGCCCGCAGTACGACGCGCTGCCGCGCGACCAGCGCCCGGAGCGCGGGCTCCTGCGGCTGCGCAAGGAGCTGGGTCTGTTCGCCAACCTGCGCCCGGCGCAGGTGTTCGCGGATCTGGCGCAGGCGTCGTCGCTGCGGCCCGAGCTGGTGGCTGGTCTGGACGTGCTCATTGTGCGCGAGCTGACCGGCGACATCTACTTCGGCGAGCCGCGCGGCATCACCACGCTGGCGAACGGCGAGCGCGAGGGCGTGAACACGATGCGCTACCGCGAGAGCGAGATCCGGCGCATCGCACGCGTCGCCTTCGAGGCCGCGCGCCGGCGCGGCAAGCGGCTTTGCTCGGTGGACAAGGCGAACGTCCTCGAGACCACCGAGCTGTGGAGGCAGGTGGTCAGCGAGCTCGGCAAGGACTACGCCGACGTCCAGCTCAGCCATATGTACGTGGACAACTGCGCCATGCAGCTGGTGCGCAATCCGAAGCAATTCGACGTCATCGTCACCGGCAATCTGTTCGGCGACATCCTTTCCGACGAAGCGTCGATGCTCACCGGCTCGATCGGCATGCTGCCGTCGGCGTCGCTCGATGAGCGCGGCAAGGGCCTGTACGAGCCGATCCACGGCTCGGCGCCGGACATCGCCGGCAAGGGTCTGGCCAATCCGCTGGCCACCATCCTGTCCGCGGCGATGATGCTGCGCTATTCGCTGGGCCATGTGGCCGAAGCCGACCGGATCGAGGGGGCGGTCCGCAAAGTGCTGCGGCAGGGCCTGCGCACCGCCGACATCTATACTGATGGCTGCCGCAAGGTCGGCACGCAGGAAATGGGCGACGCGGTCGTCGCGGCGCTGTAGGAGAAAGGGCAATGCTGAGAGTAGGAATCGTAGGGTGGCGGGGCATGGTCGGATCGGTGCTCGTGCAGCGCATGCGCGAGGAGCGCGACTTCGACCTGGTCGAGCCGGTGTTCTTCTCCACGTCGCAGGCGGGCGGCAAGGGGCCGGCCATTGGCAAGGACACGGGCCCGGTGCAAAGCGCCACCGACATCGCGGCCCTCAAGACGCTGCCGGTGATCATCGCCTGCCAGGGCGGCGACTACACCAACGAGGTCTATTCGAAATTG
>JAOTWE010000245.1 GCA_029863065.1 Betaproteobacteria bacterium | reverse complement strand
GGGGACAACATCAAGATGGTGGTGACGCTGATCACGCCGATCGCCATGGAGCAGGGGCTGCGCTTTGCCATCCGCGAGGGCGGCAAGACGGTGGGCGCCGGCGTCGTCGCCAAGGTGATCGAATAACGACGGGATCCCAAAGGGGCATAGCTCAACTGGCAGAGCGTCGGTCTCCAAAACCGAAGGTTGGGGGTTCGATTCCCTCTGCCCCTGCCAAACACTGACATGGCCGCAATTGACATCTTCAAGCTTGTGATCGCCGTCGCGCTGGTGGCGTGCGGTATCGCGGGCTACTACTGGCTCGGCGACAGTGCGCTGGTGCTGCGCGTGCTTGCTGTGGTGGCAGGCATCGGCGCCGGCGCCGCGATGGCGAGCTTCAGCATACCGGGTCGTGAGTTCGTGGTATTCGCGCAGGAAGCGGTGGTCGAGGTGAAGAAGGTCGTTTGGCCGTCGCGCAAGGAGACGGTGCAGACGACAGCCACGGTCTTCGCGTTTGTAGTGGTGATGGCGCTGTTCCTATGGGCGAGCGACAAGACGCTGGAGTGGGTTCTCTACGACCTGATACTCGGATGGAAAAGAACATAAAACAGACTGAAGCCGGCAAGCGCTGGTACGTGGTGCACGCCTATTCCGGCTTCGAGAAGTCGGTGCAGCGCGCGCTGGAGGACCGCATTTCGCGCGCCGGCATGCAGGAGAAGTTCGGCAAGATCCTGGTGCCGGTGGAAGAAGTGGTGGAGATGAAGGGCGGCCAGAAGCACATGTCCGAACGCAAGTTCTTCCCCGGCTACGTGCTGGTCGAGATGGAGATGGACGACGACACCTGGCACCTGGTGAAAAACACCAACAAGGTCACTGGCTTCATCGGCGGCAGCGCGATGCGGCCGACACCGATCTCCGAAAAGGAAGTGAACGCCATCATGCAGCAGATGCGCGAAGGCGTGGAGAAGCCCAAGCCGAAGGTGTTGTTCGAGAACGGCGAGATGGTGCGCGTGAAGGACGGCCCGTTCACCGACTTCCAGGGTACGGTGGAGGACGTCAATTACGAGAAGAGCCGCCTGCGCGTGGCGGTGACGATTTTCGGACGCTCGACCCCGGTCGAGCTGGAGTTCGGCCAGGTCGAGAAGGCCTGAGTCCGCGTTACTTACACGGGGAGAGCGCTGCGGCGTTCGCTTGCACCCGATAGGAGCCAGACATGGCGAAGAAGATAGTCGGTTTCATCAAGCTGCAGGTGCCGGCGGGCAAGGCGAACCCCTCGCCGCCGATCGGCCCGGCGCTCGGCCAGCGCGGCTTGAACATCATGGAATTCTGCAAGGCATTCAACGCGCAGACGCAGAAGGTGGAGCCGGGCCTGCCGCTGCCCGTGGTCATCACGGCGTATGCCGACAAGAGCTTCAGCTTCATCATCAAGACGCCGCCGACCACGGTCCTGATCAAGAAGGCCGCCGGCATCGAATCGGGTAGCCCGCGGCCGCACACCGACAAGGTCGGCAAGATCACGCGCAAGCAGGTCGAAGAAATCGCCAAGGCGAAGATGCCGGACCTGACGGCGGGCGACCTGGAGGCGGCAATGCGCACCGTGGCCGGGAGCGCGCGCTCGATGGGCATTCTGGTGGAGGGCCTGTAAATGGCGGCGATTTCCAAACGCAGGAAGGCGATCGCCGGAAAAGCCGACCACTACAAGGCTTACGCGGTCATCGATGCCATGAAGATCATCAAGGAGACGGCAACCGCCAAGTTCGATGAAGCAGTGGACGTGGCGGTGAACCTTGGCATCGACACCTCGAAATCGGATCAGACCGTGCGCGGCGCGGTGGTACTGCCGGCCGGCACCGGCAAGACAGTGCGCATCGCAGTGTTTGCGCAAGGGGACAAGGCGCAGGCCGCCAAGGCCGCGGGCGCCGATGTGGTCGGCATGGAGGACCTGGCCGAGAGCGTCAAGGCCGGGAAGCTCGATTTCGACGTGGTGATCGCCGAACCGTCGGCAATGCGGGTGGTCGGGCAGCTGGGGCAAATTCTCGGCCCGCGCGGCCTGATGCCCAATCCCAAAGTCGGCACGGTGACGCCCGATGTTGCAACAGCGGTGAAGAACGCCAAGGCGGGCCAGGTTCAGTTCCGCGCCGACAAGACCGGGATCGTGCAATGCACGATCGGTCGCGCTTCGTTCACGCCCGAGCAGTTGCGCGACAACCTCGCGGCGCTGGTGGATGCGCTGAACAAGTCGAAGCCGCAGCACACCAAGGGCGTGTTCCTGAAGAAACTGTCGGTGTCGAGCACGATGGGGATCGGGGTGCGCGTCGACCCCGCGACATTGCAGGCGCAGTGAGGAATGGAACTTTGGGCCGCTGTTCCTCGGAACAGCTGCTGTCAAAGACCGTAGGGGCCCGGTGGGCTTAAACGAGCGATTGCCCTACGCAGACGGCGCACCCGAAGCAGGACTGCAGTTGCGGTTCCTGATTCAAGGTCGCCAGGGTGGAGGTCCGGAAGAGGACCTCCGTTTGATCAACGCAAGGAGGTAGACCTTGAGTCTCAGTCTGGAGCAAAAGCAAGCGGTCGTATCCGAGATCGCGGCGCAACTGGCGAAAGCCCAGGCGGTCATCGTCGCGGAAAACCGCGGCCTGAGCGTCGAGGCGGTCACCAGCCTGCGCGCGAAAGCGCGGAAGTCCGGGCTTTACCTGCGGGTGCTGAAAAACACGCTCGCGCGGCGCGCCGTCAAGGGCACGCCGTTCGAAAAGCTGGGCGGGCAACTTGCCGGTCCGCTGGTGTACGGCATTGCGCAGGACCCCGTGTCCGGGGCCAAGGTGCTGGCGGAATTCGCCAAGAACAATGAGCTGTTCGTCATCAAGGGCGGGGCGATGGCCGACGCCGTGATGTCCTCTACGGACATCAAGGCGCTGGCGACGATGCCCAGCCGCGAAGAGCTTCTGGCGAAATTTGCCGGCACGTTGCAGGCGCCCATCGTGAAGTTCGCGCGCACGCTGAACGAAGTCCCAGGCAAATTTGCCCGGGCACTCGCCGCGTTGCACGCCGCGAAGGAAAAAGCGGCCGCTTAATCAGGAACCCATTCGAGTCAGGAGAGTGAACATGGAACGAACACAGATTCTGGAAGCCATTTCCAACATGACGGTCCTCGAGCTCTCGCAGCTCATCAAGGACGTGGAAGAGAAATTCGGGGTGTCGGCCGCAGCGGCAGTGGCGGTCGCGGCTCCGGCCGCGGGCGGTGGTGCCGCTGCTGCGGCAGCGGAAGAGAAGACCGAATTTACGGTCGTACTCGCCACGATCGGCGACAACAAGGTGAACGTGATCAAGGCGGTGCGCGAGGTAACGAGCCTGGGCCTCAAGGAGGCGAAGGACCTCGTGGACGGCGCGCCGAAGCCGGTCAAGGAGGGCGTCACCAAGGCCGAGGCCGATGCGGTCGCCAAGAAGCTGACCGACGCCGGCGCAAAGGTCGAGATCAAGTAGCTATTGCAGGAACTTCGGAACCGGGGAAGGGTCACATCGACCCTCCCCGGGGCCGGGCCAAGGAAAGGGCCCTCGCTGCCGAGGGTTTTTTCCTTGTCCTCTCAAGTAGTTGCGGCCAGGAGCCTTCATGACCTACTCGTTGACCGAGCGTAAACGCATCCGCAAGAGCTTCGCCAAGCGTTCCACGGTGCAAACCGTGCCGTTCCTGATCGCGACGCAGCTCGAGTCCTATACCGCATTCCTGCAGGCGCACATGTCGCCGGAAAGCCGCAGGAACGAAGGGCTGCAGGCCGCGTTTACCTCGATTTTCCCGATCACCAGCCATTCCGGCAACGCGCGCCTCGAGTTCGTCAGCTTCCAGCTCGGCGAGCCGCCGTTCGACGTCAAGGAGTGCCAGCAGCGCGGCCTGACCTATGCCAGCCCGCTGCGCGCCAAGGTGCGCCTCGTGATCCTGGACAAGGACGCGCCCAGGCCGACCACCAAGGAAGTGAAGGAGCAGGAGGTGTACATGGGAGAGATCCCGCTCATGACCACCACGGGCTCGTTCATCATCAACGGCACCGAGCGCGTCATCGTCTCCCAGTTGCACCGCTCGCCTGGCGTGTTCTTCGAGCACGACCGCGGCAAGACGCACAGCTCGGGCAAGCTGCTGTTTTCCGCGCGCGTCATCCCCTACCGCGGCTCCTGGCTCGACTTCGAGTTCGACCCGAAGGACGTGGTGTATTTCCGCGTCGACCGGCGCCGCAAGATGCCGGTGACGATACTGCTCAAGGCGCTCGGCTTCACGCCGGAGCTGATCCTGAAGGAATTCTTCGATTTCGACGGCTTTCACCTCGAGCCGAACCACGTGCTGTTCGAGGTCGTGCCCGAGCGGCTGCGCGGCGAAGTGGCGCGCTTCGC
>JAOTWE010000244.1 GCA_029863065.1 Betaproteobacteria bacterium | reverse complement strand
CGCGCATGACGGTTTCATTCGCCTGCGCGTTGTGCTCGATCTTCAGGCACGGGTCCTCGGCGACGAGCTTGTGCAGCACGTCGGACACCTTCTGCTCGTCGCCGCGCTTTTTCGGCTGCACGGCGAGGCCGAAGACCGACGTCGGCAGCTCGAGCGGCTTGGCGTGGATGTGCGCGTCCTCGGCCGCGTCGTGCAGGATGTGGTCGAACTGGATCTCGTCCACCTTGGCGATGGCGCAGATGTCGCCGGGCACGGCCTCGGACACTTCGACCTGGGTCTTGCCGCACAGCATGTACAGGTGCCCGGGCTTGATCGGCTTCCTGCCTTCGCCGACGTACAGCTGCATGCCGGGCGTCAGCCGTCCCTGGTGTACGCGAAACACGGCCAGGCGGCCGATGTACGGGTCGATCTCGATCTTGAAGACGTGCGCCAGCGCGTGCTGCGACGGGTCGGGCGTCGCCGGGATCTCACCGGGCGCGCCGCCTTCGCCCGGCGTGCTCAGGTACACGGGCGGATTGCCTTCGGCCGGGTTCGGCAGCAGCTTGACGATGACGTCGAGCAGCTCCTGCATGCCGGCGCCGGTCTTCGCCGAACAGAACACTACCGGGATCAGGTGGCCTTCGCGCATCGCCGCTTCCAGCGGCTCGTGCAGCGCCCCGGGCTCGATCTCGCCCTTCTCCAGGTACTCGGCCATCAGCTTCTCGTCGACTTCGACCACCTGGTCGACGAGATTGCGGTGTGCCTGCTCCACCGAGGAGAAGTCCGACTCGCCGGAGGGCGCGAAGAAGCAGTCGGAGACCCTGGTCGCCTTCGCCGCTGGCAGGTTGAGCGGCAGGCACTCCTTGCCGAAGGCTTCCTGGATGTCCAAGAGCAACCCCTCCAGGTCCACGTTTTCCGCGTCGATCTTGTTGACGACGATCAGGCGGTCGAGCCCGCGGCGCGCCGCCCAATTGAGGAAGCGCCCGGTCATCATCTCGATGCCGTTCTGCGCGTTGATGACGATCGCCGCGGTCTCCACCGCCGCCAGCGCCGGCAGCGCGTGGCCGAGGAAATCGGCGTAGCCCGGCGTATCGAGCAGATGGACGATCGTGGGCGTCTCGCCGTTCGGCGCCTCGAAGCTGGCGACGGCGAGCTTGAGCGAATGCTGCAGCTGTTTTTCCAGCGGCGTGTAGTCGCACACTGTAGTGCCGCGCTCGACGCTGCCGGCAGCGGGCACTGCGCCCGCGCGCGCCAGCAGCGCCTCGGCCAGCGTGGTCTTGCCGCACCCCGCCTGGCCGACGAGCGCAATCGTCCTCAGGTGTTTGATGGCGTGCTTGCTCAAGGCCTCTCCTCCATGGCCCTATGCTACTTCGGGATGCCGCGTCCCGGCTACTTCTTGCCGGGGTCCTTCTTCTCCAGCAGTTCCGAGCGCTTCTTGAGAACGTCCTCGAACTTGGAGCGGGCGATGAGCAGGACCTGGCCGGCAAGCGCCTTCTCGTGCGGCAGCCGCTCGGCGATCTGCTTGGCGCGCTCGGCGGCGTCGGCGCCGGTGACTTTTGGCACGCCCGACATCCACAGCGTCGCGTAGTAATCCTCGCCGCGCGGCTTGCCGAGCTTGAGCGTGTAGGTGAGACCATCGAAGGTCGAAGCGACCACGGTCACCGGCTTGTCGAGCCCCGTGTCCTCGCGGCGCACGCTGGGCGCGGCGACATCGGCGATCTGCACGCGGTTGAGAGAATACGAGGCCGAGTTCGCGCGGATGACGTCGAGCTTCTCGCCCGCATACAGCGGCGTCAGCTTCCACTCGGCATTGTCGCCCGTGCGCTCGATGCGCCACTTGCCGCTGCCGACATGGTCGACCTCCATCGAACGCACCTTCTCGGCGCCGAACCCGGTCTTGTCGATCCACGACGCGCTTTTCGCCGTCGCCAGCGCCAGGGGATCGGCAACCACATAGGCGGTGCTGGAGGTCGCGGGCAGCAGCACGAAGCGGCCGTCGCCGGAAGCCCGGTCCGCATTCTCCGGCTCGCGCTTGAAGTACTTCTTGCCGACAACGAGCGTCGCCAGCGCCTTGCCATCGGCGCCGCGGAACTCCAGCTGCGCACCCGAGCCGTCGAGCTTGAGGCGCGCGCGGTCCTTGTCGCCGATCGGCTCGCTGCTGCCGACCTTCAGCGCGAGCACCGCCAGGACGAGTTGGCGCACCTGCTCGACGTCGGCGGCAAAGCCGGCGCGCTCGGCGATCGTCCAGCGTGCGTCGCGCCGCTGCAGGGTGAGCGTGGCGCCGGGCTCGCGAATGACGATGGCCGCGATGTCGGCGGCCTGCAGGTCCTTCACGACGGGTTGGCCGAGCAGATCGGCGGCGGCGGGACGCCGCGCCCGGTCCTGCTGCTGCATGAGCAGTGCGCCGCCGCCCAGCACCGCGAGCAGCACCACCAGCACCGCGGCGACGCGCGCGTTCATGCCGCGGACCGCCGGGCCTGCCGGCGCCGGCGCACGAGCGCGATGCCCAGGCCGACGAACGCCACGAGCAGCGGCATCAGCGCGATGTTGGCCACCTTGGTGAGGAACACGAGACGTTCCGAGTCGCGCCGCAGGTTCTTGCGCAGCTCTTTCAGGGCGTGGCGCGTCTCGGCGACTTTCCGGCGAAAGCGCTCGAGCTCAGCCTGCTGCTCGGGCGAGAGAATCTGTGCGCCCTTGGCCGCCTGCGGCGTGCCGCCCTGGAGCTTTTGCAGTGCGTCGCTGGTCTTCTGCAGCTCGTCCTCCAGCTCCTTGATCTTGCCGAAGTACTGCATCTGCGCCTCGGCCTCCATCTCGCGCACCACGGTAAGCGGCCGGAAGGCGGCGGCCCGGCTCTTCAGCGACAGCAGGCTCTCGTCGGCGGCCAGCTGCTCCACCAGCCCCTGCGCGAAGGCGAGGTTGCCGTTCGAGGGCACGACGATGCGCCGGCCAAAGACTTCCTGCACGTCGACCGCGGCGCCGTCCTGCAGCATGTCGACGTCGGCCACCAGCACCACCGAATTGTCGCGCGCCGCCTCGGTGAGGTGCGCCACGGCGGCACCGGCCGCGCCGGGCTTGGGCGCCGCAGCCTGGCCCTCGGGCCGGCCGCCGGGGAAGGCGGTCCTGAACTTGCCGGTCAGGCGCAGCGCAAGCGGCAGGCTCATGCCGCCGGGCTCGAAGCTGCGCGTGGCCTCCTGGCCGGCGGCGGTCGCCTTGGCGTCGTCGACCAGCATGGAATTGGGCGAGCTGCTGACCAGCGCCGTGGCGGCGAGCCCATCGGCGGGCTTGACCTCGAAAGCGCCGCCGAAGGCGTAAAGCAGCGTCTCGATCTGGGCCATGACCACGTCGTCGCGCGCGAACGCCGTGCGATTGAGCGACAGCACGGTCGGCGTGTAGCGCTGGCCTTCGCCCGAGGCGAAGACGAGGTCGGCGATCACCTTGTCGGGGTTCATCGTCACGCCCCAGGCCTTGAACAGCCGCGGCAGCGTCGAGCTCGAAACCTGCGGCGGCATGCCCGGGGGCATGGGCTGCTGGTCGAAATAGGCATACGGATCGACGAAGGCGATGAGCTTGCCGCCGCGCAGCACGAACTGGTCGAGCGCGTACTCGGTCGGCTCCCCGACATTCCGCGGGTGGATGAGCAGCAGCACGTTGATGTCCTTGCCGATCTCCCGCGCCGTCATGTTGACCAGCTGCACGTCGAAGTCGCGCCGCAGCTCGTTGGCGAGCACCCAGGGCTCGGAGCTCTGCCGCGTGTAGGGATTGAACTTCTCGCCCAGTACCGGCAGGCCGCTCATCAGGCCGATTTTCGGCCGCTCGGCGCTGCCGACGCGCGCGATGGCGCGGATCAGGTCGTACTCGATCAGGCGCTCCCGCGCCGGGGTGAGCACCGGGATCATCTGCTTGCGCTCGAGCTGGCTGACCGCGAGGCCGAGGTAGAACTGCTCGCCGGAGGTGAGCTGCTGCGGCTCGATGCCGTCGAGCTGCGCCGCGTCTTCCTGCTCGCTGTCGGGCCGCGGGTCGTATCTTTCGATCACCAGGTTGGGTCCGGCGACGGACTTGAACTCGTCCACCAGGTTCTGTACGCGCTGTGCAAAGCTGCGCAGCGGCACGGGCATCGCTTCGCCCGAGCTGACGTAGAGCTTCACCTTCACCGGCGCCGTCAGGCCTTTGAGCACCTTCTTCGTGCCGTCGGCGAGCGTATAGAGCCGGCCCGCGGTCAGGTCGGCGCGCACCGGGGCGCGGGCGGCGAGATAGTTGGCCGCGACGAGGATCAGGAACAGCGCCGCCAGCCCCACCGCCGAGTAGACGAGCGCTTCGTGTTTTTTCGCCAGCTTGATCATCGGTTGCGCAGCACCACGCCGGTGGCGAACAGCGAGTACCCGATCACCGAAAGGAAGAACA
>JAOTWE010000029.1 GCA_029863065.1 Betaproteobacteria bacterium | reverse complement strand
GTTCGTGGATTTACGTTTCTTGAACCCCGGGCGCGATTGGGTGCCGTTCCGCTACGGCGCCTGCCAGGATCGCCCGGGCGAGCCCTGGCGCGCCTTCGAGCGCCTCGATGGCGCCGCTCGTCAGGCGGTCGATTGAGGGGGCAATCCTTCACGTCGTTGCGGCGGCGCTCGATGCTAGGCTAGGCGTGTTAACCGAGCGTCCATGAGCCTCCTGCGAACTGCCCTCATCGCGCTCGCGGCGCTCTGTGCCGCGACGGGCGCGCACGCGCAGATCACGCGCATAGGCGCGGCAAGCGCCGCGACCGGCGGCGTTGGCGGCACCTCGGCGACCGTCACGACACCTGCGGGCACCACAGCGGGCGACGTCATGGTCGCCATTGTGTCGGCGCGCGGCTCGCCGCAGACGATCCTCTTGCCCGCCGGCTGGACCGCGGTGGCGGCGCAAACGAGCATCGGCACGTACAGCCAGCGAAGTTTCTGGCGCGTCGCCATCGCGGCCGAGCCCGCGTCGCACACCTTCAGCTGGACGGCCTCCGATCGCGGGGCCGCAGTGATCGTGACGTACCGCGGCGTCGATACCACGACGCCCGTCGACGCAAGCGCCGCGCAGGCGACTGCCGCGTCAGGCACGATCACGGCGCCGTCTGTCACCACGACCCTCGCGAACACGGTACTGGTCGGTTTTTTCGGTATCGCGCACAGCGGCGCGAGCTTCACGCTGCCTTCACCGGCCATGATCAACGTGTTCGGCCCGGGATCGGAGCCGGCATCGGGCGCCGGACCCAACGGCCTGCGCGTGCTCGTGTCCGAGGAACCCTGGGCGGCTGCGGGCGCCACCGGCTCGCGCCTGGTCACGTCGAGCCAGAGCGCGGACAACGCCGGCCGCATGGTCGCGCTGCGGCCGATCGCCTCGTTCACTCACTACGCGATCAGCGTGGTCAGCACGACGGTCGCGAACTGCGATTTCGCAGAGGTGACGATTACTGCGCACAACGCCGCGCACACGGCGGTTAACCCTCCCGCGACTCGCACTGTCACACTATCGGTCTCCGCGGGCGCGGCGACCGCGGGCTGGGGAACGCTGATCTCCGGCAGCGGCACCTGGACGCCGTCGGGATCGACTGCGACGTATACCTGGCCGGGCACCCAGTCGAGCTTCACCGTGCGGCTGCGCCAGAGTGCGGTGGTCAGCCTCACGGTCAACGCCAACGACACCTTTGTCACCGAGGATGCCACCGAGGACCCGACGATCAATTTCGTCAATTCCGCCTTCCGCGTCTCGAACGGCGCCAATGCCGCGCTTTCCATCGGCAATCAGATCGCGGCGAAACCGTCCAATACCGGCGTCGGCACGCAGTCGCTGTTCCTGCAGGCGGTCCGCACCGACACGGTGACTGGCTCTTGCGTGAGCGTTTTTCCGAATGGCTCGGAGATCGATATCGGCGTCGGCGCGCAGTGCAATAACCCGGCGACCTGCACCCAGAACGTCACACTGACGACGACCTCGGGCAGCGGCTCGCCGACCGGCAACTTCGTGCCGGCGGGCGCCGGTACTTATCCCGCGACGATACGTTTTCGCTTCACCACCGCGAACGCCGAAGCGCCGTTCTTCTTCAGCTACGCCGACGCCGGGCAGATCACGCTGCAGTTCCGGTACATCACAGCGGCGCCCGCCGTGACGATCACCGGCACGAGCAATGCCTTCGTGGCGCGGCCGTTCGGTCTTGCTTTTCGTGGCGCGAATTCGGGCACTGCGATCCAGCACGCCACGCTCGCGACGAGCCCGCTGCTCGCCGCGGCGGGCGACAATTTCACCATGACGGCCGCGGCGTACCGCTGGGTAGGCGCGGAAGACGACGGCACCGGCAACCCGCTTGCGGGCGCCAACATCACCGATAACGGCCTGACGCCCAATTTCTCTGCCAGCACCACCGTGAACGCGACCGGCGACCTGGCGGGCGTGACGGGCGCCGTGTCGCGCGGCGTCGGCTGCGCAAGCGCGGCAACGATCGCCGCGGGCAGCTGGTCGGGCGGCGCGGCGACGATCGGCGACTGGTGCTACAGCGAGGCGGGTAATGTCTTCCTGGGCGCGTCGGCGACCAACTACCTGGCCGCCGGCGTCAACGTGAGCGGCAACAGCGGCCTCGACGGCACGGGTGCGGCGGGCGGCTACGTCGGGCGCTTCAGTCCCAAGCGCTTCAGGCTGATCGGCACGCCGGCATTCACTCCGCGCTTCGACGCGACCTGCGCACCGCCCTCGAGTTTCGCCTACATGGACGAACCCATCCGGCTGGATGGCTTCCGCATGGAGGCCGTAAATACGCAGAACAACAGGACTCTCAACTACAACGGCGCTTATGCGTTGCACGTGCCCGACCCGGCGGGCGGCGCGAAAGCGGCCTTCGCGATCGGCGCGCGCAGCGGCACCACGGACTACACGGCAAGAATTACCGCAACGCACGTGCTTGTCCCGGTCTGGACACAGGGCCTCCTCGAGGTTCCGGGTGCCAATCCGATCCAAATCACGCTGTCGTTCAACCGCAACGCCACGAACACGCCCGATGGGCCGTTTGCAGCCACTGGATTGGGCATCGCGCCAACGGACAGCGATAACCTGAGATTGGCGACCTACGACTTCGATGTGAACAACGACGCCATCGATGATCACCTGCTCGTCGGCACCACGAACGTGCGCTTCGGGCGGCTCGTCATGCAGAGCATCTACGGGCCGAGCAACCGCGACTTGCCCATAACCCTGGAAACGCAATACTGGGACGGGACTGCGCTCACGCCCGGCTTCACGCGCAACAACGACGACAACTGCACGAAATTCCTGCAGTCCGACTTTGCCCTGACGTTCGCGCCGGCGCCGGTGCCGCCGGCGCCCGATCTCGTGGCCTGCGAGACGGCGATGCTCGAGCCGAACATCACGTTCAGCTCAGGGCGCGCCACCCTGACGATGGCCAAACCGGGCGTCGCCAACCCAGGCACCGTGCGCCTGACGGCAAACCTGGATTCGGCGGCGGGAACCTATTGTCCGTCGGTAGGCGCGGCCGCGGTGGCGGCGACAAATGCGGCGAAAGGCTATCTGCGCGGCAAGTGGGACGACGGCGCCGCTTACGACGACAAGCCGACCGCCTCGGCCGGCTTCGGCCTCTACGGCTCGCAACCGAAGAACTTCATCTTCTTCCGCGAAAACTACTGAGCTAGAAGCGAAACAGCACGTTCGCCGACCAGGTCTCGATCTTCGCGCGGCCGGTCTCGAACTCGTCGCCGACCTCGCCGTAGTTGTCGTAGTCGAGGCGGATGCCCCAGCGCGGATCGATGTCGAACTGCGCCCCCAGGCCCCAGTACAAATTGGTGCTCGTCGACGTGCAGTCGTCGAAGAAGACCGTGATGCAAGTGCGCGGGGTCGCCAAGCCATTGTTAGACGCGAGCCGCAATTGCGCTGCAGTGAACGCCACGCCCAGCCGGCCGTTCATCGACACGCCACCGGCCACTGGCAGATTCGCCGCCATGGCGACCGTCGCGGCGCTCGCGTCGTAGTGGTATACGGCATAGTTGCTGCCGCTGGTGAATCGGTGCTTGTAGCGCCCGAGGGAAGCGACGCCGAACTCGACGCCCCAGTTGGGTGCGATGCGGTAGCCGCCGAAAACGCGCGGCGCGACGTCGCTGTCATCGACCGAGTAAGTGCCGGAGCCGAGGCTCGTGAAATCGCCGCGCGTGAACGCCGCCTTGGCGCTGCCCGGCCCGCCGCCCATGTACCAGCCGGAATTCTGCGCGGCAGCCTGGCCGCTGGCGAGGAGCGCGGCAAGCGCTGCCGCAGCGAGGATAGGTGTGTGCTTGGTCATGGGAAACCTCCTTGAGCGCCGGGTGGCGCAAACGTGGGGCCGTGTCACAGCTTCAGGCGCCGCCAGATCTCGCTGCTGAGCGCCGCCTGGTTGAGCGTGTAGAAGTGTAATCCCGGGGCGCCCGCGCGGAGCAACCGCTCGCACAGCGCGGTCACCACGTCCAGGCCGAAGGCGCGGATCGAAGCGGCGTCGTCGCGGTAGCCCTCGAGCTTCAGGCGGATCCAGCGCGGGATTTCCGCGCCGCAGGCATCCGAAAAGCGCGCCAGCTGGGAGAAGTTGCCGATCGGCATGACGCCGGGGACGATCGGCACGGTGATGCCGGCGGCGCGGCACTCCTCTACGAAGCGAAGGTACGCGTCGGCGTTGTAGAAGTACTGGGTGATGGCGGCGTTCGCTCCCGCGTCCACCTTCTTTCTGAAGTTCCGGATCTCGTCGTCGGCGGTTCGCGTCTGCGGGTGGTACTCGGGGTAGCAGGCGACCTCGATGCGGAACCAGTCGCCGGTCGCTTCGCGGATGAAGGCCACCAGCTCGCTCGCGTAGCGGAACTCGCCCGAGGCGGCGATGCCCGAGGGCAGGTCGCCGCGCAGCGCAACGAGGTGGCGGATGCCGCTCGCCTTGTAGCGCTCGAGTTGCTCCAGGGTGTCCTTCTTCGTCGAAGCGACGCAGGAGATGTGCGGCGCGGCCTCGTGCCCGGCCTTGCGGATCTCGAGCACGGTGTCAAGCGTGCCCTCGCGCGTCGAGCCGCCGGCGCCGTAGGTGCACGAGAAGAAGCGCGGCTTGAGCTGCGCCAGCGCCTGCCACGTGGCGCGCAGTTTCTCGCGGCCTTCCGGCGTCCTCGGCGGGAAGAACTCGAAGGAGAAGTCGCGCGCTTCAGCCGTCATCAGGCCTTGCCGTCGATGTAGGGTTTCAGCGCCGCGAACACCGCGCGGTTCGCCGGGGCTTCCAGCCCCGCCTCGCGCGACATGCGCGCCACCGCGCCGGAGAGCCACGGCGCTTCGAGCTTGCCGCCGGCCTCGAGGTCGGCGGCCATCGAGGCGCGCATTTCCGCCGGCAGGCCGTCCACGAAACCGAGTGTCTTCTCCACAAGATCATCGGCGAGCTTCGCGCCGCGCTTGCGGCCGAGCGCCCAGGTCTCGCGCATGCAGGCTTCCAGCAGCCAGCGCAGGTCCGGATCGGCGCGCACCACGCCGAGGGTCTTGCGTGTCACGGTGGTGGTGGCGGAGACCGACACCAGGAGCACGAACTTTTCCCACAGCACGCTCACGATGTCGTCGGTAAGCTCCGCGTCGATCTTCGCCTGCTTGCAGGCGGCGAGGAACGCTTCCGCGGCCTTCTTCTGCGCCGGGAGCACCGGGCCGAAGCGCAGGCGCGCCATGGCGCCGGTCTGCACGATGACGCCCGGCTCGCCGATCCTGCCGGCGATGTAGGCGGCGCCGCCAATCACGCGCTCGGCCCCGAGCACTTTGCCGACGCGCTCGATGGATTCGACGCCGTTCTGGAACGGGATGACGACGCCGCCCTTTTCCAGGAGCGGCCGAATGCGCTCGGCGGCGGACTCAGTGTCCCAGAGCTTGACGGCGAACAGCACCACCTCCGCCTGGCCGAGCTCGGCGGGGTCTTCGGACGCGCGCACCTTGACGGTGGTGTCGCCAAGCACGCTCTTCAGGGTCAGGCCCTTCGCCTTGATCGCCTCGAGATGCTTGCCGCGCGCGACGAACGACACCTCGTGCCCGGCCTGTGCAAGGCGGCCGCCGAAGTAGCCGCCGACGCCGCCCGCTCCCATCACCGCGATGCGCATGGCTTACTCGATCCTCTTGACGATGATCTGGACGCGGCGCTGGGGCAGGAGCACCGCCGACAGCGCCCAGGAGACGATGCTGTAGATGATCGCCCCGCCCACCCCCGCCCAGAAGCCGCCGACCTCGAAGCCTTTCAGGTAGGTGCCGACCAGCCAGAAGAGCAGCCCGTTGATCACGAAGATGAAGAGTCCCAGCGTGAGCAGCGTCGCCGGCAGGGTGAGCAGGATCAGGATCGGGCGGATCACGGC
This sequence comes from Betaproteobacteria bacterium, assembly GCA_029863065.1. Taxonomy (GTDB): domain Bacteria; phylum Pseudomonadota; class Gammaproteobacteria; order Burkholderiales; family SG8-39; genus JAABQT01. Next base: position 12,775 of record JAOTWE010000029.1, on the reverse strand, counting down.
GTTCACCAGGCCGAGCACGATCGCCGCCACGAACGCGGCGCCGAAGCTCGCCACCGTGATCGACGGCATCACGTATGCCACCGTCAGCAGCGCCACCGAGTTGATCAGCCAGACGATGACCAGCCTGAGAATGAGCATGGGCATGGGGTATGACCTTTTCTAGTAGCGGTATTGGTCGGACTTGTAGGGGCCGGTCTTCGGCACGCCGATGTAGGCCGCCTGCTGGTCGGTGAGCTCGGTGAGTTGGGCGTTGAGCTTCCTCAGCTGCAGCCGCGCCACTTTCTCGTCGAGGTGCTTGGGCAGCGTGTACACGCCCACCGGGTATTTTGCCGTGTGGGTGAAGAGCTCGATCTGCGCGATGGTCTGGTTGGCGAAGGACGAGCTCATGACGTAGCTCGGATGCCCGGTGGCGCAGCCGAGGTTCACCAGGCGCCCCCTGGCGAGCAGGATGATCCGCTTGCCGTCGGCGAAGATGACGTGGTCGACCTGCGGCTTGATCTCCTCCCACTTGCATTTGGCGAGCGCGGCGACGTCGATCTCGTTGTCGAAGTGGCCGATGTTGCAGACGATGGCCTGATCCTTCATCTTCGCCATGTGCGCGTGCGTGATGACGTGGTAGTTGCCGGTGGCGGTGACGAAGATGTCCGCCTTGTCGGCAGCGTAGTCCATGGTCACCACGCGGTAGCCCTCCATCGACGCCTGCAGCGCGCAGATGGGATCGATCTCGGTCACCCACACCTGCGCCGATAGCGCGCGCAGCGCCTGCGCCGAGCCCTTGCCGACGTCGCCGTAGCCGGCGACGACGGCGACCTTGCCCGCGATCATGACATCCGTCGCGCGCTTGATGCCGTCCACCAGCGACTCGCGGCAGCCGTACAGGTTGTCGAACTTCGACTTGGTCACCGAGTCGTTGACGTTGATCGCCGGAAAGAGCAGGCGCTTTTCCTTCGCCATCTCATAGAGGCGGTGCACGCCGGTGGTCGTCTCCTCGGTCACGCCCTTGATTTCCTTCGCCACCCTGGAGTACCAGCCGGGCTGCGCGGCGAGCTTCTTCTTGATAGCCTTGAAAAGCGAAGTCTCTTCCTCGCTCGTCGGCTTGGCGAGCACCGAGGCGTCCTTTTCCGCCTTGATGCCGAGGTGCACGAGCAGCGTCGCGTCGCCGCCGTCGTCCAGGATCATGTTCGGACCTTGGTCGCCGAACTCGAAGATGCGGTGGGTGTAGTCCCAGTACTCGTCGAGCGACTCGCCCTTGACCGCGAAAACCGGCGTGCCGGAGGCCGCCACCGCCGCCGCGGCGTGGTCCTGCGTCGAAAAGATGTTGCACGAGGCCCAGCGCACGTCGGCGCCGAGCGCCTTCAGTGTGTCGATGAGCACCGCGGTCTGGATCGTCATGTGGAGCGAGCCGGTGATGCGCGCTCCTTTGAGCGGCTGCTTTTTCGCGTACTCCTCGCGGATCGCCATCAGGGCCGGCATCTCGGATTCGGCGATGGCGATTTCCCTGCGGCCCCAGTCGGCGAGCGCGAGGTCGGCGACCTTGTAGTCGGTGAATTTCGGGTTGGGTGCGTTCATTGCGGAGCTCCTTTGCACGTTCGGCGGGCCCCTGAAATGACAAGGCGCCCGCACCGGTTTCGATGCGAGCGCCGTTTATTTTGCTGAGCCTGACTCCCTTAACCTACGGGGGACGCAGCGCTCCTCAGCAGGCGTGCAGTATACCCCAGCCGGGCCGGGATTCGTTCCTGCCGAGGCCCGTGCCATACTCTCGCGTCGGCAAGAGGTCCGTTGCCCGGTCCGGGGAGGGGCGCCCATGGCACAGAACCGAGCATTCTTTTCGTTCCTCGTAACCCTGCTGCTCGCGCTGGTCGCCGCGCCGGCGCTCGCCGTGGTCACGGGCGACGGGCCGCCGGCGGCGCGCGACAGGAAATTCAGCCCCGACGAGCTGCTGGTGAAGTTCCGCCCCGGCGTCGCTTCGGCACAGGCCGAGGCGGCGGCGCGCGGCCAGGGGGCGCGCGAAGTGCGCGAATTCCGCCGCCCGCGCGGCCTGCAGCGCGCGCCGACCGACGCCTGGCGCGTCGTGAAGCTCGGCCGCGGCGCGGACCTGCGCAAAGTGCGCGCCGCGCTGCTCAGGAACCCCGCGGTCGAAATCGTGGAGTACAACTTCGAGGTGCGGGTGGCGCTCACCCCCAATGACCCCAGCTACCCGCAGCTCTGGGGACTCGACAACACCGGGCAGACCGGCGGCAAGCCGAACGCCGACATCGACGCGCCCGAGGCCTGGAACGTGCAGACCGGCGGCGCCGCGGCCCCGGTCGCGGTCATCGACACCGGCGTGGACTACAACCATCCCGACCTCGCCGCCAACATGTGGATCAATGCGGGCGAGATCCCGGGCAACGGCTTGGACGACGACGGCAACGGCTACATCGACGACGTCCATGGCTACGATTTCTGCAATGCGGACGGCGATCCGATGGACGACCATGGCCACGGCACGCATGTCGCCGGCACCATCGCCGCGTTCGGCGACAACGGCGTGGGCGTGGTCGGGGTCAACTGGAACGCGCGCGTCATGGCGGTGAAATTCCTGTGCGCCGGCGGCTCCGGCACCACCAGCGCCGCGATCAGCGCCGTGCTCTACGCGGCCGACATGGGCGCAAGGGTGATGAACAATTCGTGGGGCGGCGGCGGGTTCAGCCAGGCGCTCAAGGACGCGATCGCCACCGCGCACCAGGCGGGCGCCCTGTTCGTCGCCGCGGCCGGCAACGACGCGGCCGACACCGACGCCGCGCCGCACTACCCCTCGAGCTACGACGTGCCCAACGTGGTGTCGGTCGCCGCGACCGACCACAACGACGCGCGCGCGAGCTTTTCGAACTACGGCGCGGCGAGCGTCGATCTCGGCGCGCCGGGAGCAGCGATCCTGTCCACGGTCCCGGCGAGCGGCGACCCGTGCTGCTCCAGCCCGAGCGGCTACAAGCTGCTCAGCGGGACCTCGATGGCGACCCCGCACGTCGCGGGCGCCGCCACGCTCGCGCTCGCCCGATTTCCCGCGAGCAGCGTCCTGCAGCTCAAGCAGCGCCTGCTGGGCGCCGCCGATCCCATCCCGGCGCTCGCCGGCATCACCGTGACCGGCGGCCGGCTCAACGCCTACAAGGCGCTCGATGACGACAGCGTGCCGCCTTCGGCGGTCACCGACTTCGCGATCGTCTACACCGGCGCGCGCTCCGCTCTGGTCTCGCTCACCGCCACCGGCGACGACGGCATGAACGGCCAGGCCTCGGCCTACGACCTGCGCTACTCGACCAGCCCGATCGACGAGAACAGCTTCGAGCAGGCCACCCCCGCAGCCGGCCTGCCTAGGCCGGCTGCGCCCGGCAGCCACCAGCAGTTCAAGGTCGGCGGGCTGACGCCGGTCACGACGTACTACTTCGCCGTCAAGGTGCTCGACAACGTCGGCAACGCGAGCGGCCTTTCGAACGTGGCGGCGGACACCACCCGGCAGCTCGCCGCCGTGTACCAGGAGAACTTCGAATCCGGCGCCGACGCGTGGAGCGTGGCGGGCAGCGACGGCGCCGGCGGCCCGGCGCTGTGGCACCTCTCGACGCATCGCTACGCCAGCCCGGGCACCGCCTTCTATTACGGCAAGGCGGGCGCGCTCAACTACGACACGGGCGCGCGCAACTTCGGCTCCATCACCTCGCCGCCAATCGACCTCGCCGGCATACGCGATGCCACCCTCGGCTTCATGCACTACCTGCAGGTCGAGAACTCATCCGTCTTCGACATCGCGCGCGTGCAGGCATCGAACGACGACGGCGCCACCTGGGCCGACCTGTACGTCGCGACGCAGAGCACCGGGCAGATGGCCGCGGTCGAGCGCGACCTTTCCGCCTACGACGGCCAGACCATCCGCCTGCGCTTCGCCTTCGATACCGTCGATGCCGTCCTCAATTTCTACGAGGGCTGGGTGCTGGACGATGTCGTGGTGTACGGCGTGAGCGGCCTGCCCAACCAGGCGCCGACCGCCCACGCCGGCGGACCGTACAGCGGCTTTCGCAATCAGCTCATCAGCTTCAGCGGCCTGGGGTCCGCCGACCCGGACGGCAACCCGCTCAGCTACCAGTGGGATTTCGGCGACGGCAGCAGCGGCACCGGCGCGCAACCGAAGCACGCCTACGCCGCCTCCGGCAGCTACCCCGTGACGCTCGTGGTGAGCGACGGGGTTGCGCAGTCGGCGCCGGCGACGGCGCTCGTCACCGTCACCAACCGCGCGCCGAGCGCCCACGCCGGCGGGCCGTACAATGGCCTGCTCAAGCAGCAGAGCATGACCTTCAACGGCACGGCGTCGGCCGACCCCGATGGCGATGCGCTCGCTTACCGGTGGGATTTCGGCGACGGCAGCACCGGCACCGGGCCCACGCCCAGCCACGCCTATGCCAACGCCGGCACGCATACCGTGACCCTCGTCGTGAACGACGGCGAAACCGACTCGGCGCCCGCGACCGCCTCGGTGACGGTGTACAACCAGATGCCGTTCGCGCTCCCCGGGCCCGAACAGACCGTCGTGCAGCGCTCGCTCGTGACCCTGGACGGCAGCGCGTCCTTCGACTCGGACGGCTGGATCGTGGGCTGGCGCTGGCGCCAGTTTTCGGGCGAGCCCGTGACGCTCGCCGGCGCGGACACCGTGCGCCCGACCTTCACCGCGCCGCGGATCAAGGGCCAGACGCCGGTCACGCTGTACTTCGAGCTCACCGTCATCGACAACGACGGCATGGAGTCGTTCAGCAACCTGACCAAGGTGACCGTCACCCGCTAGCCGGGGACTGGCCCCGATCAATACAGCGTGCTGGCGAGCTTCTTTCTGTACTCCGACACCAGCTCGGGCTGGTCGGCGGCAAGGCTGAAAAGGGCAAGCAGCTGGCGCTTGGCTTCGCCTTCCTTCCAGTCCTTTTCCTTCCTCGTGATCTCGAGCAGCTCGTCCATCGCCTCGCCGTAGCGCTTCTTGCCGGCGTAGAGCGCGGCGAGCGCGGCGCGCGTGTCGTGGTCGGCGGGATCGCGGTCCAGCTTTTCCTTCAGCGCCTTCTCGCCCGGGCCTTCCTTGCCCGCCCGCGCGAAGGCGATGCCCTGCTTCAATGCCTCGACCCTGGCTTCCCAGTCGGGGTCGAACTTCACTTCCTCGAGCTTCTTCTCGGCTTCGTCCAGCTTGCCTTCCTTGAACAGCGCTTCGGCCTGCGCGAGCGCCAGCTCCGACGGCGAGGGCAGGAGCTTGTCGAAGAACGCGCGCACCTGCGACTCGGGCACTGCGCCCATGAACTGCGCCACCGCCTTGCCGTCCTTGAAGGCGATGACGTTCGGGATCGAGCGGATATTGAAGGCGGCGGCGATCTCCTGGTTGTCGTCGGAGTTGACCTTCACCAGCTTCACTTTGCCGGCGAACTCGCGGGCGACCTTTTCCAGGGTGGGCGTGAGCGCGCGGCACGGCCCGCACCAGGGCGCCCAGAAATCGGCGACCACGGGCAGGGACTTGGAGGCCTCGAGGACCTCGGCTTCGAAGGTGGCGGTGGTGATGTCCATCACCAGAGGGTGGGGCCAAACGCCCCGGAGTTCAAGCCGGCGGCCCCGAATTTCCGAAGGTCGACGGCACCACGCCCTTAGCGGTCGCGCGGCGCCGCTCGAGCCAGTAGGCCATCGGCGGCGGCACGGCGGTGAAGTTGGGATCGAGACCGAGCTTCTGCGCCGCGTCCATCGCCCAGTTCGGGTTGTAGAGCATCTCGCGCGCGAGCGCGACGAGGTCGGCCTGGCCGCGCTCGAGGATGTGCTCGGCCTGCTCGGCGTGCACGATGAGGCCCACGGCCATGGTCATGATGCCGGCCTCGCGCTTGAGCTTTTCGGCATAGGGCACCTGGTAGCCGTAGCCGATCGGCGCGCCGGGCACGGCGCCGGGCAGGATGCCGCCGCCCGAGCAATCGATGACGTCGATGCCCTTGGTGTTGAGGACTTTGGAGAGCGCGACGCTGCTCTCGGGGTCCCAGCCCGCGCCGTCGTCGACCGACAGGCGCATGAAGAGCGGCTTTTCCTCGGGCCAATTCGCGCGCACGCATTCGCTGACCTCGATCGCGAAGCGCATGCGGTTCGCGAGGCTGCCGCCATATTCGTCGCTGCGCTGGTTGGCCTGCGGGTTAAGGAACTCGTGGATGAGAAAGCCGTGCGCGCCGTGGATCTCGACGATGTCAAAGCCCGCCGCCTGCGCGCGCGCCGTGGCCTTGCCCCAGGCTTCAGCGATCTGCCGGATCTCGCTTTTCTCGAGCGCGCGCGGCACCGGCGAGCCAGCGTCCGCCGGAAGCGCGCTCGGCGCGACCAGCTCCCAGGCGTCCCAGTCGTCGATCTCGGGACGCCGGGCGAGGGGTTTGCCACCCTCCCAGGGCCGCGCGATGCGCGCCTTGCGCCCCGAATGCCCGAGCTGGATGCCGATCGCCGCGCCGCAGGCGTGCACCAGATCGACGATGCGCCGCAGGTGCGGCACGAACGCGTCGTCCCACAGGCCAAGGTCGCCCACCGTGCCGCAGCCGCGGCGCTCGACCTTGGTCGATTCGACGAACACCAGCCCGGCGCCGCCGGCGGCGAAGCGCCCGGCATTCATCACGTGCCAGTCGGTGGGGAAACCCTTGATGCCCGAATATTGGTGCATCGGCGCGACGACGACGCGGTTCTTCAGGGTGAGTTCGCGAATGCGCAGCGGAGAAAACAGAAGCGGCTGGGTCATGGGGCGTAGGTCTTTTCGGGGTTCGTCGGATTGTTGGCCAGGGAACGCCCCGCAATGTAGCCGAACACCAGCGCCGGGCCGAGCGTGATCCCCGGGCCCGGGTAGGCGCCGTCCATGATCGAGTTCATGTCGTTGCCGCAGGCGTAGAGATTGGGCACCGGCTGCCCGTTCGTGCCGAGAACGCGCGCGGCGCCGTCGGTGAGAAGGCCTGCCACGGTGCCCAGATCGCTCGGCACGATGCGGATGGCATAAAACGGCGGCGCGTCGATCGGCCGCATGCACGGATTGGGAAGGTTGCGGGCATCGCCGAGAAAACGCTGGTACACGTCGCCGCCGAGCCCAAACTTCGTGTCGACACCGAGGCGCGCGTCCTCGTTGTAGGTGGCGACCGTGCGCTCGAGCCCGGGCGGGTCGATCTCGAGGAGCGCCGCAAGCCCGTCGATCGTCGCTGCGCGCGTCAGGTAACCGCTGGCGATGTGTTTCGACAGCGACAACGCGAATGGCCGCACGGCGCCAAGCCCGTACTGCCACAGGCTGCGGCGGTCGCAAAGCAGGAACGCGGGGTTGGTCGCGCTATCGAGATTGGCGCGGAACATCGCCAGCACGAACGCGTGATACGACACCGCTTCGCTGGTGAAGCGCGCGCCCGCCTTGGTCACGGCGATGATGCCAGGCTTGCCGCGGTCGGCCACGGTGTGCGGGAACACGCCTTCGCTGCCGTCGGCGCGGCGGAATCGCGACACTGGCGCCCAGAACGCGTTCTGCGAGTTGCGCTCGCCGATCCTGCCGCCGGCGGCGAGCCCGAGGCGCAGGCCATCGCCGGTACTCTCGGCGCACACCGGCGAGCGCGGCGACACCTGCGCGGGCAGCAGCTCGGCGCGCAACTTCGAATCGTGCGAGAAGCCGCCGGTGGCGAGCACCACGCCCGCGCGCGCCAGGATCGTCCTGCGCTCTCCACCCGAATTGATCTCCACGCCGGATACGGCGCCATCGCGCATCACGAGCCGCGTGACTCCTGTGCCGAGCCGCAGCGATACTTTCAATTCGAGCGCCGACTTGAGCAGGTGTGCGACGAGCGCATTGCCGAGCACCAGGCGTGTGCCGCGCGGCGCCGCGAGCCGCTGCCAGGCGTACTCGGCCGCGAGGCGCAGCACGCGCGCCGCGGAGCGCGGCGAGGAGAGCGCGGCGCGGAAATGCGGCAGGTCCGGGCGCGCGATCATCATGCCGCCGAACAGCATGAATTCGGCGAGCGGCCAGCGCAGGAGCGCAAAGTCGCCGCCGAGAGTTCGCGCGTCGAATTCCACCGGCTCGAGCACGCGGCCGCCGAGCGTCGCGCCGGGGAGCGCGGGGTAGTAGTCCGGGTAGTTCAGCACCGGGCGCAGGCGAAGCGCGGTGCGTGCTTCCAGGTACTCGATCGCTTCCGGCCCGCGCGCGAGGAAGGCTTCGCGCGCTGCCGGTTCGCGCGCCGGCGGCGCCGCGCCCTCCAGATAGCGGCGCGCGTTGTCGACGCTGTCCTCGATGCCGGCAGTGGCCATCTTCGGGTTGGCGGGGATCCACACCATGCCGCCGGACACGGCCGCGGTGCCGCCCACGAGCGGCGACTTTTCCACGAGGAGCGTCTTCAGTCCTTCGGCCGCGGCGACGCAGGCGGCGGTGAGCCCGCCCGCGCCCGCGCCGACCACGATGGCATCGTAGGTGGTATCGGCCTGCATGCTGGTGCGCGCATCATGCGGCACGCGGCGGCGCCGGGCAAACGCCGCGGCGGTACACTTGGGGCCGGCCCCGCAGCACAAGGAGCGACCCATGCCACGACATCGCGATTACGTTCCCCACGGCGTCATCCCCGCAGTGCTGCTGCCGTTCAATGACGACCTCTCGATCGACGAAGCCTCGTACCGCGCGCACCTGAAGGATGTGGGCTCGGTCGAGGGAATCTCGGCGGTGACGGTCAATGCGCACGCCTCCGAAGTCGCCTCCTGCGCCTTCGACGAGCAGCGGCGCGTGCTCGCGATCACCCAGGACGAGATCGGCGAGCGCATCCCGATCGTGAACGGCATCTACGCCGAGGGCAGCCTCGAGGCGGCGCGGCTCGCGAAGATGGCGCAGGACGGCGGCGCCTCCGCGCTCCTGGTTTTTCCCTCGGGCATCTTCACCTTCGGCCAGCGCCCGGAGATGGCGATCGAGCACTTCCGGCGCATCGCCGACGCGAGCGATCTGCCGCTGATCGTCTTCCAGTACCCGCTCGCGGGCGGGCAGGGCTATCCGCTCGCCACGCTCTTGAAGATCCTCGAGGCGGTGCCCACGGTGCGCGCCATCAAGGACTGGAGCGCGAACCCGCAGTTGCACGAGCGCCAGATCCGCGCGCTGCAGTCGCGCACGCCGCCGGTGAACGTGCTCACCACGCACAGCGCCTGGCTGATGAGCTCGCTCGTGCTCGGCTGCAATGGATTGCTTTCGGGCAGCGGCTCGGTGATCGCCGACCTGCAGGCGCAACTGTGGCGCGCGGTGCAGGCGAAAGACCTCGAGACGGCGCAGCGCATCAGCGATCGCATCTGGCCTACGGTCGAAGCGTTCTACACCGAGCCCTGGGTCGACATGCACAACCGCATGAAGGAAGCGCTGGTGCTGCTCGGCAAGCTGCCGCGCGCGGTGGTGCGGCCGCCGCTCACGAAGCTGCCGGCCGCGGAAATCGCGCGCATCCGCCAGGCGCTCGTCGCCGCCGGGCTGCTCAGCGAGGGCGCGCGCGCGAAGAAAGTCGCCTGACGATGGCGTTGCCGCAGTGCCTCGCCGCCGACGTGCTGGTGATCGGCTCGGGCGGCGCCGGCATGTATGCCGCGATCGAGGCGGCGCGCCAGGGATGCTCAGTGATCCTCGCCGATCGCAGCCTCATCGGCCGCGGCGGCGCCACGGTGATGGCGCAGATGACGGTTGCCGTGGCGCTCGATGAGGGCGGGCTCGACCATCCCGAGCACCACTACGCCGACACGCTTAGCGCGGGCCGCGGCCTGTGCGACCCGGCGATCGCGCGCCTCCTGTGCGAGGAGGGCCCGGCGCGCATCCGCGAGATGGATGGCTGGGGCGTAGGCTGGGCGCGCGAGAACGGCGAGTTCAAGCGCGCCTTCGCTCCCGGGCACGACCGCGCGCGCTGCGTATACGTCGATTTCCTCAATACCGGGCCCGCGGTGTCGAAGACGCTGCGCGCGCAGCTGAACCGCATTCCGGAAATTCGCCGCGTCGGCGACCTGCTGGTGAGCGCGCTCGCGCTGCGCGACGGCGAGTGCGTAGGGGCGACTGCGCTGCATCTTTCCGGCGGCCAGCCGGTCAGCATTGCCGCGGACGCGACGGTGCTCGCCACCGGCGGCCTGACGCGCATGTACCGCCGCAACAGCGCCTCGGCCAACATGATGGGCGACGGCTATGCGCTGGCGCTCGCTGCGGGCGCCGAGTTGATCGACATGGAGTTCGTGCAGTTCTTCCCCATCGGCCACCTCGCGCCGCGGCTGGTGGGCATGGATCCGATCATGTGGGATCCGTTCCGCTACAAGCTCGGCGGGCGGCTCTTGAACGGCCGGCGCGAGGAATTCATCCACCGCTACGGCTCGAAAGACGACGGCCGTTACGTGGTGACGCGCGACGTCGCCACCTACGCCATCATCAAGGAGGCGGAGGCCGGGCGCGGCTCGCCGCACGGCGGGGCGTGGCTTTCCTTCGAGCACTGCTCGCAAGCCGAGCTGCGCGCGGCGGGCGGGCCGGTGATCGATCGCCTCGCGGCCAACGGCATCGACCTCACCAAGCAGGCGATCGAAGTGGCGCCGATCGCGCACTACCACATGGGCGGAGTGCGGGTGGATGCGACGATGGCGACGCGCGTGCCGGGGCTATACGCCGCGGGCGAGGCGGTGGGCGGCGCGAACGGCGCCAACCGGCTTTCGGGCAACGCCATCACCGAGGCACTGGTGTTCGGGCGCGTCGCGGGGAAGAGCGCCGCGGGCCACGCGCGCCGAAAAGTTTCCAAGGTAGATGCTTCTGTATTCGCGAAAGAGGAGCACCGCCTCGCAGAAGGCCGCGCCGCGCCCGATTTCAATCCCGCGGCGATGGTCGAAGAACTCCAGAGCGTGATGCAGGACGACGTCGGGCCGTTTCGCACGCAAGCCGGCCTCGAGCGCGCGCTCGGCAGGCTGCGCGCGCTGCGCGCCGAGCTGCCGTCGGTGAAGCCCGCGGCGGGCGAGGCCTACGACACCGCGCTCGCCGACTGGCTGGACCTCTGCACCCTGACGCGCGTCGGCGAATGCGTCGCCGCGGCGGCGCTCGCGCGCAGCGAATCGCGCGGCGCGCATCAGCGCGAGGATTTTCCCGGCATGGATCCGCAGTGGGCGTTCAACCAGGCGCTCTCGCTCGCAGGCGGCGAGTTGCGCATCGAGTCGAGCGCGGTGCCGGCGTGAGCGCCAGCGCAAAGCTCGTCATCCGCCGCGGCGCATCGGGCGAGCCGCCGCGCGAGGAAACCTGGGATGTGCCTTTTGAGCCCGGCCAGTCGGTGCTCGATGGTCTGCGCTGGATCCGCGCGCACCGCGATCCGACGCTCGCCATCCGCTACTCGTGCACCAACGCCAACAGCTGCAAGGAGTGCATGGTGCGCATCGGCGGCAAGACGGTCTACGCCTGCATCGTGCGGCTGCGCGCAGGCACGATGAAGATCGAGCCGCTGCCGAACAAGGCGCTGCTGCGCGACCTGGTCACCGAGATCGCGCCGCCCGACGAGCGGCTCGGCGGCTGAGCGGCCCTCGCAAGCCCGAATCGAATGACGCGGGAAGACATCATGTGGCGGCCGGATCCGGCGCAAGCCGCCGCGTCCAATCTCGGCGTGTTCATGCGCTCTGTGGGCGTCGCCAATCAGGCCGAACTGGTCAAGCGCGCCGACGCCGATCCGGCATGGTTTCACGACGCGTTCCTGCGGCACATCGATTTCCGCTTCTACCGGCCCTACACGCGGGTTCTCGACGACTCGAAGGGTGCCGCCTGGGCACGCTGGTGCGTAGGCGGCACCACCAATGTGATCCTGAACGCGCTCGACCGCTGGCGCGGCACGCCGACCTACGAGCGCCGCGCGCTGCATTGGATCGGCGAGGACGGCGCGAGCAGAGAATTCACCTATCGCGACCTCGATGATGCGGTGTGCCGGTTCGCCCACGGCCTGCGCGCAATGGGCGTAAGGCGGAGCGACGTTGTCGCGGTCTACCTGCCCAACGTGCCCGAGGCGGTGATCGCGATGCTCGCGGTGCCGAAAATCGGCGCCGTCGTCATGCCGCTGTTTTCCGGATTCGGGGCCGACGCAATCGCCGCGCGGCTCTCGGTATCGCGCGCCAAGGTGCTAATCGCGTCCGACGCCGCGCTGCGGCGCGGCCGCCCCACCGACACCAAGGCGATCGCCGATGAAGCGGTGGCGATGTATCCCGGTGTCGAGCATGTGATCGTGGTGCGCCGCTTCGGCACGCCGGTGAACTGGGTCGAAGGACGCGACCGGTGGTGGAACGACGTCATCGCGCAATGCGACGCGGAGCATGCCGCCGCGGCGGTGCCGACCGAGGAAATGATCGCCGACGAACCCTACCTGCTGATCTTCACCTCGGGCACCAGCGGCAAGCCGAAAGGCGTGGCGCACACGCATTGCGGTTTTCCGGTCAAGTGCGCCATCGACCTCGGCCTGATGCAGGACTACCGGCCGGACGACCAGCTGCTCTGGATGTCGGACATGGGGTGGGTGGTCGGGCCGATGCTGGTCTACGGCGTTCCGGTGATGGGCGGGCGCTTCATGCTCGTAGAGGGCGCGCCGAATTATCCCGACCCGGAGCGCATGTGGCGCCTGTGCGCCGAGCATCGCGTGAGCTATCTGGGCATCGCGCCGACCACCGTGCGTACGTTCATGGCGCAGGGCAGCGACCCGGCCGCGCGCTTCGACCTGTCGGCGCTGCGCATCGTGATCTCGAGCGGCGAGCCGTGGACGCCGGATGCGTGGCG
>JAOTWE010000243.1 GCA_029863065.1 Betaproteobacteria bacterium | reverse complement strand
CTGGTGGTGGCGGGACTCGCCGCCGGTGGGCCGGCCGACCGCGCGGGCGTGCAGCTCGGCGATGTCGTCGTGGCGGTGGCGGGCGAGCGCCCGGAGGGGCTCGCCGACCTCTTTCGCCGCGTGTGGACGCTCGGCCCCGCGGGCGCGGAAGTGCCGCTGACCCTCGCGCGCTCCGGCAAGCGCACGGACCTGACGCTCGCCTCGGTCGACCGGAACGATTTCCTCAAGAAGCCGCAACTGCACTAAATGGGGACAGACCTCATCTTTCTCATTTGCAAATGAGAAAAATGAGGTCTGTCCCCTTTTCAGTGCTTGTGGCGGTGGCCGTGATCGTGGTCCCCATGGCCATGGTCATGGCTGTGAGCATGGGGCGCACCCGCCTCGACCTCGGGCTCGAACGGCGCTTCGACTTGCGTTACCGTAGCACCCGACTTCCTGAGCTTATCCGCGAGCGCGGAATCGGCCGCGACACGGAGAAAGCCCTCCGCGATCTCGGTCGGCACGTGCTCGCAGCCTAGCTGCCAGGCGGTGCGCGCCAGTTGCGCCGCGCTTGCGCAGACCACGTTCATCAACTTCTCAGTCTGGGCAATCACTTCGATCACCCTGCCATCCGACGCTGTGACGAGGTCGCCGCCGCGCAGCACCTCACCGAGTGGCAGTCTGAGCGTCACCTCCTCGCCAGAGACGAGTCTCGTTTCCAGGCGGCCCTTTCGGCGCGATGCGAACGGCAGCCTGAGCTGCCCCTTCACCTGCAGCCGGTACGCCGAGCGCGGGATCTTCAGCTTCGCCTTGATCTCGACCATGGGTTCAAGCCCTTTTCTGCCGTCCCGCGCCGCGCCGCTGCCGCAGGAAGCCGCGCACGACATCGATCTGCTTGCCGTCGAAGAGCGCCGGCGCGTGGCCGACGCCCGCGAACTCTGCACTCTGAGTGCCGGGCTTGCGGCGTTGCATTTCCTCCACCGTCGCCGCGAGCAGCACCTCGGAGTTGGCGCCGCGCAGCACCAGCGTCGGGCAGCTCACGGCATTCCACACCGTCCACAGGTCGATGCCACGCAGGAACTCGGGTCCGATCGGCAGCTCGGGGTCCGACTGCGCGTTCCACTGCCCGATCGCCGGATCGAAGCGCAGATACCACCGCCCGTCCACCTCGCGGCGCTTCACGCTGTGCTTGATCAGATGCTCCCACTGCGGCTCCGTCAGCAGCCCGAAGGCCGCGAGCGCTTCCCGCAGGAAGTCCCCAGCCGCGCTCAGGGAGCCGAAGCCATGCGGCCGCCCGAGGTGCCCCTTCAAGCGGAAAAGGCCGTTCCACGGCACGAACGGGCCGACGTCATTCATGACGAGGCGCCCGATCGGGGTGCCGCGCTTTGCCGCCAGCAGCATGCCCATCAGCCCGCCCATCGAAGTGCCGATCCAATCGAGGGAGCGCGTGCGCATTTCCCGCAGGAATCCCGAGCGCACCGGCGTCGTAATGCGCGCCACCAGCGCCGCGGCATCCGACAGGTAGGTGGAGAAAGTGTACCCCGACCTGTCCTCCAGCCAGTCGCTCTCGCCGCGGCCGACGACGTCCATGCACACCACGCGGTAGTCCTCCTGCATCGCCTCGGCGAGGTAGTCGAAGTCGCGGCAGTTGCGCGACAGGCCGTGCACGCAGATGACGACGTTCGGGTTGTCGGCGTCGCCCCAGTCGGTGTAGGCCACGCGGTGAAAACCGTCGGGCCCGAGGCTGAGGAAGCTCTGCTGGCGCATCTTCAAGCGTCGAGCGCGCGCCGCAGCCGCTGCACGCCTTCCGCAAGTTTCGCCTCGTCCGCGGCAAAGCACCAGCGCACGTAGCCCTCGCCCTCGGGCCCGAAGGCGGCGCCCGGCGCGAGCCCCAGGCCGTGCTCGGCGACGAGTTTCTTGCAGAACGCGAGACTGTCACGCATGCCGCCGACCCGGAAGAAGGCGTACATCGTGCCCGAGGGGCTCGCCACCTCGACACCCGGGATCGTGCGCAGCTGGCGCACGAGAAAATCGCGCGCCTTGCGGAAGCGCTCGAGCGTATGCGCGATCACCGGCTCGCCCTGCGTCACCGCGGCGAGACCCGCGCGCTGCACGAAGACGGGCGCGCAGGACGTGTTGTACTCGACCAGCTTGCCCATGTCGGCCTCGAGCGCCGCGGGCAGAACCGCCCAGCCCAGGCGCCAGCCGGTCATCAGCCAGCTCTTGGAGAAGGTATTGGTGCTGATGACGCGCTCGCCCGCTTGCGCGAGATCGAGGAAAGAGGGCGCGATGTTGTTGCCCTCGTAATACAACCGCTCGTAGGCGTCGTCAGCGAAGATCCAGATGCCGTTGCGGCGGCAGTGCTCGAGGATCGCGCGCTGGTCGTCCCTGGAGATCGTCCAGCCGGTCGGGTTGTTGGGCGAATTCAGGTACAGCGCCTTCGTGCCGGGCGCAAGCGCCGCTAGCAGCCGCTCGAGGTCGAGCCGCCAGCCTTGCGGCGAGAACTCGAGCGCCACCGTCTCGACGCGCGCGTTGAGGATCTTCGGGATCTCCTGCAGGTTCGGCCACAGCGGCACCACCTCGACCACGCGATCGCCGGGACCGACCAGCAGCTGCGAAACGAGCATGAGCGCGTTCACGCCCGCGCTCGTCACGACGACTTCAGCCGGTGCTGTAGGGCGGTGCAGGCGCGTGACGTACGCCGCCAGCGCCTCGCGCAGCTCGACGATGCCGAAGTTGCTCGAGTAGAACACCTCTCCGGCCTCGATCGAAGCGATGCCGGCGCGGCGGATGAACTCGGGCGTAGGCTCGTCCGGTTCGCCCACCCAGAAGGGCAGCACGTCCTTGCGGCCGATGCCGGCGTTGAACAGCTCGCGGATCTTGGACGCGGTGAGCTCGCGCACCGCAGGGCGCGCGGCGATCAGATCGGGGTTTTCGGGTCTCATGGCCGCTGGTATTGTAAATTGCAGGCCTTGATGGCACCCGCCACAGCCGAGAAATGGGCGCTCGCCGCGGGCTGCGCGCTGATGCTGGCCTGGGGAGTCAATTTCGCCATCACCAAGGTGGTGCTGGCGGAGCTGGGCGTCTGGCCGTTCCTGTTCATCCGCTTCCTCGCCATGCCGCTGTTCGGCTTCGCCCTGCTCGTCGCCATCACGCGCCGCCATTTCGCCAAGTCGTGGCCCCGGCGCGAAGACCTGCCGCGCTTCATCGCCGCCGGTCTGATCGGCCACACGATTCACGTCAGCCTGGTCATGTGGGGCATAAACCTGTCCACCGCCTTCTCCTCGTCGCTGGTGCTGACGTCGAGCCCGCTGTTCACGCTGCTCATCCTCGCGCTGCTCGGCGCCGAGAAGCTGCGCCGGCGGCAACTCATCGGCACGCTGGTCGCGTTCGCCGGCATCGTGGTGTTCCTCTCGGACAAGTTCGCGGCCGGGCGGGCGCTCGCCGGCGCCGGCGACCTGGTGCTGCTCGCCGCGGCATCGCTGTTTTCGCTCTACACCGTCATCACCAAGCCGCTGGTGGTGCGCTACGGGCCGCTCAACCTGATGTGCTACTCGCTTCTTTTCGGCGCGCCGCCGCTGGTGCTGGCGACGCTGCCCGCGTTTCTCGACGCGCCGCTCGCCGGCGTGTCCGCCGGCGTCTGGTTCGGCGTATTTTGGGCGGTGGCGGTGTCCTCGTTCCTCGGCTGGATCGTCTGGGCCTGGGTCAACTCGGTGCGCGGCCTGGCGAGGAGCGCGCCGCTGCAGTACCTCATGCCGCCGATCGCCGGGCTGGTCGCCTGGCTCACGCTGGGCGAGACCTTCACCTGGCTGAAGATCGCGGGCGCGGCCACCGCCATGGCCGGAATCGCGTGGGCGCAGATCGGCGCGTACAACGCGACGCCGCCGGATTCCGCATGAACGCGGTGCCGCGCACCGTCTGGGCGCTGGGCGCGGTGTCGCTGTGCATGGACCTGTCCTCGGAGATGGTGCACGGCCTGCTGCCGCTGTTTCTCACCGGCGTGCTGGGCGCGGGCATGGTCGCGGTGGGCATCGTCGAGGGCATCGCCGAGGCGACCGCTGCCGTCGTCAAGGTGTTTTCGGGCGCGCTGTCCGATCGCCTCGCGCGGCGCAAGCCCCTGGTGGTGCTGGGCTACGCGCTGGCGGCGCTCTCCAAGCCGCTGTTCCCGCTTGCCAGCTCGGTGCCGCTGGTGCTGTTCGCGCGCTTCGCCGACCGCATCGGCAAGGGCATCCGCGGCGCGCCGCGCGACGCCCTGATCGCCGACGTCACGCCGCCGGAATTGCGCGGCACGGCCTATGGTCTGCGCCAGGCGCTCGACACGGTCGGCGCGGTGCTCGGGCCGCTCGCCGCCGTGGGGCTGATGCTCGCGCTCGCCGACGACATCCGCCGCGTGCTCTGGGTGGCGGTCGTGCCGGCGCTCGCCGCGGTGGCGGTGCTCGTGCTCTTCGTCCGCGAGCCGCAACGCG